>URQP01000015.1 GCA_900550025.1 uncultured Porphyromonadaceae bacterium
CCCGCCTCGCGGCGCGCCGGCCTATGCCGCCGCGCCTATCTGTCTCAAAAATCGCTTATTTAACGATTACCTTCGCAACAGTGTCGCCAGCCTTGACGATATAGAATCCGGCCGGAACATTGATTACGCTCTCGCCCGCAGCTACATTCTCGGCAGCCACAAGCTGACCTGCAGCGGTGTAGACGCTAACCTCGGCAGCCTCGGCAGCAACCACGACAACGCCGTCGGCATTGGTCATAACCACTGTGTTGCCGGCAACTACGCCCTCAACACCCGCAGGCTCCTCGGAAGCGTCGCGGAACTCTATCGGGAACACCTGCAAATCCTCGTTGTGGACTGCTACAGCAGCTATGAGGTCAACTTCCGTACCGCTTGCCGGAGTACTTACTTCCCAACCGCTCTGCATCCACACGATGATTGAGCCGCTTGCATCCTCAGCTGTTCTCGTTGTACTGTTACCCGACTTAGTCTCAACGTATGTAACATTGTCAAGGTAAACCACCTTGTTCATATCGCCGCGCTCGATTTCGCCGGCAGTCATCACGATAGGATTAGCCACTACATTACCGGTTGCGGGAAGCATAGTCTCAGGCAAAGGCTTCACCTCTTCCAAACCCTCATAAGGAGCCCATGTAACACACACGCCAGCCGGAATCACGTCGCCCTGCTTGTATGTAGGAACGTCATAATAATAGATAAGCATAGCGTCACCAGCCTCATCCTTGACATAGGTGTAGCCCGGCATCTGTGCGGTAACGATTACCGGGAAGTTCCACTCGAATACAGTGCCCTCGGCCTCCGATTCTGCTTGGAACTTGAAATCGTCGATGCTTTCGCATCCGAGATAGTCGGATATCACGTAAGTCTTCGTCACTTTTTCGCTGTTGGTCATACCGCTCTTCTTAGCGTATGCCACGATAGTGTATTCATCAGGCTCGGTCAATTCGATAGGCGCAGTATAAGTCTGCTCTGCCCCGCCGTTGATAGTGTAGATGATAGTAGCGTCCTTATCCTGCGAAACCAACTGCACTTTCTGTGCGCCGAAATAAGTACCCGATTCCAAAGAGAATACCGGCGGCATCAACTGCCCTTCCGGAGTGTTGCCCTTCACGAGATAGAACACCGGAGACTCGTAACGGCTATCTGCTAAGAATTCCGGAGTGCTACCATTATACAAAGTAAATTGCAAATACGAGTTATCCATTCCATCACCAGTGGCAACTACACCATCCGCCGTCCCGCTGAATGTCCATACATAAGGGGTAGCCTCAGCCGGCTTAAGATTTGTATATTTTCCACTTTTCACCAAAGCTACGTATGTGCCGTCACTATTTTGAATCGTATATCCATTGCCTGACTTCTTTACAGTGAACACACAATCGTCAGATGGCACGCTTGTAGTCAAGTCGCATGTCACACCTGTCACATAATGGTCTTTCCATACCTCATTTTTCATCACATAAGTGACACCGTCTTCCGTATAAGCAATGACATAATCGCCTTCCACGACATTTGCCGGATCCATCTTCGAGAACGGAATCACAGGCGCGTCGGCGATAGTGTAAGTCGCGCTGACTTTTTCGCTGTCGGATGCTCCGTCAATCTTAGCGTATGCCTCAATCTTATATGTTCCGTTTTCAGCCAACCGGATTGCAGAAGAATATGTCTGCTCCGCGCCACCGTTTATCGTATACAGAATCGTAGCACCCGGAGTAGCGCACGAGAGAGCCACATTCTGTGCCTCATAGTATGTCCCTTCTGCCAAAGAGAATGTCGGAGCGGCACACTGGGTAGCCTCGTAAGTAACCTTTATGGCCTTAAGATAAATTGCCTTTGAAGACGTATTAGTCCATTCCAGCTTTATCTCGCCCTGAGATGAACCGTCGAAAGAATATTCTTTGGAATCTCTTATAATGTCTACGGCATTGCCATAAGCAGTACCGCCGACAGAAACAGCAAAAGTACATACAATATCGGTAGCACCGCTCGTTTCCACCGTCACGTTCTTAATAGTCCCTGAAAGACCAGAAGTTGCAAGAGTAACCGATGACGCCGGCTTTGAGCCAGAACCTATCTGCTGTCCTTTGTCATTAAAGGTATCCCAGCCAAAAAACACTTCTTTTGTAAACGAGGCCTGCAAATCCCAATTAATTCCACCGAGATTCTGCACACCTGCCTCGCTCCACACCTGCTCCTCAAAATTGTAGGTGTAGGTCGTTTCGACAGCTGCGTTTGCCGCGAACATGCCGGCGGCAAGCATCATTGTAGAAAGTAATAATTTCTTCATAAACATAAAAATTTGGTTTACTGCAAATTTAGGCAGTTAATAGCTGAAAAACAAACATTTCGCCCTTTATTTTTTACCGTGCAAGACGCAGAATAAACATCTCAAACCAGAATTGCCGCAGCTTCTTCCAATCGACATTTTCAACAGTCTACAAACGACAAAATGACACCATTTCCGCCCCTCCGCTTAACATTAAATTTCAGTAACAAGCATCGGCAGCGTTGCGCGACGGCTATGCCGCCGATTCTTTGTGCCATGCAGTACCTCAAGCCGCGCTCCGCCGCAGCTCCGCTTGCATGAGGTTATAGCTGTGAAGCCGCTATGCGGCACAAATATACAAACAAACTATAACCTATACGGATTATACATTGAAGCGGAAGTGCATGATGTCGCCGTCCTGCACCACGTAGTCCTTGCCCTCGATGCCTATCTTTCCGGCCTCGCGGCACTGAGCCTCGCCGCCGAGAGCTATATAGTCGTCGTATTTGATGACCTCGGCGCGGATAAATCCTTTCTCGAAGTCGCTGTGTATCACACCCGCGCATTGCGGAGCCTTGCTGCCTTTCAGGTAGGTCCACGCGCGCACCTCGAGCGGGCCGGCGGTAAAATACGTCTCAAGATTCAACAGATGGAACGCAGCGCGTATCAGTCTCGAAACGCCCGACTCCTTCAACCCTATCTCCTCAAGGAACATCTGGCGTTCCTCATAGGTCTCGAACTCGGCTATTTCCGACTCCGTCTGTGCCGCCACAATCAGTATCTCGGCATTCTCGTCCTTCACAGCCTCGCGCACCTGCTCAACGTAAGCGTTGCCCGCCACGGCCGACTTGTCGTCGACATTGCACACATAAAGCACCGGCTTGTTGGTCAACAGGAACAGGTCGTGGGCGCACTTCTGCTCGTCCTTCGTGTCGAACTGCACCGTCCGTGCTGCCTTGCCCTGCTCCAAAGCCTCCTTGTAGCGGCGCAGCACCTCGTATTGCAGCTTGGCAGCCTTGTCGCCACCGGTCTGAGCCTGTTTCTGCACTCGGGTTATGCGGCTGTCGATAGTCTCAAGATCCTTCAGTTGCAGCTCGTAGTCGATGATTTCCTTATCGCGCACCGGATTCACAGAGCCGTCGACATGCACCACATTCGGGTCGTCGAAGCAGCGGAGCACGTGGATTATGGCATCCGTCTCGCGGATATTGGCCAAAAACTTATTGCCGAGCCCCTCGCCTTTCGACGCCCCTTTCACCAAGCCCGCAATATCCACAATCTCGACCGTGGCCGGGACTATACGCTGCGGGTTGACGATTTCGGCAAGACGGTTCAGACGCTCGTCGGGAACCGAAATCACGCCCACATTAGGCTCTATAGTACAGAAAGGGAAATTAGCCGACTGTGCCTTAGCATTCGAAAGGCAATTGAAAAGAGTGGACTTGCCGACGTTCGGCAGCCCCACAATACCACATTGAAGTGCCATATCTCGTTATTATTTTTATTCTGTTAAAATCGACTGCAAAGATACTGCAAATCGAGAGCAATGCAAAGAGCTTGCCCTATTTGCTTTGCCGGGATGCAGCTTATGTGCGAGTTCGGGATAAAAGGTCTTCTTTTAATTCTTATTCCAAACTCGCGTATAAATAAAAAGTTGGCTCAGAAAGACGAACCGCCTCCTGAGCCAAATCCTCAATACCTACAATATAATTAAAGTATCAGTTTCTTTCCTTCCACGATATAGACACCGTGGCTCAAACCGGAAACCACATTCCTGCCGACATCCACCTGCTGCGGGAATCCGACACCGTCGATACCATATATCCACACCGTGCGCGGCTTGGCCGACTCGATTATTATCGAGCCACCGTATGAATACACTTTCATTCCGTCCGCGTCTACACCGGCAACACCCGACACGACAGGCTCTACCGTGTATTGCAGGCCGTCGACCGTGTAGTATCCGCCATTCGAGAAAGGACGGTCTTTGGTTTTCGGGCTGGAAGTATTGTTGAAAATAATGTATGCAGGCATATTGTCTGCCGACCAATCGCCGTCATAAACCCATTTCCATATCTTGTTGCCATTGTCGGCCGTTCCCATAAGCTCGCAATTCACGCCCGGCCACGAGCCGCCTGTAAAGTTATTCGCGGCATTCCACACCCATGCCGAAACTGATGTGTACGAGCCGTCGGCAGGAGCCTCGAAGAAAGCCGCCAATTCGCCGATATTGAACGACGGAGTGTAAGGTTGCAAATCATCGCCTTGCGAGCTGCCGCCGGGATTGCCCTCACCGTCGGTAAGCTCCTCCTGCGTGCCGTCGTAGGCCGGCTGCACCAACCCCGCTGGAGCCGACGCATAAAGCCAATTGCCGTCGTCGCCTACCTTGCCCGGTGCCGGTGTCTTGTCAGTATCGAGAACATACACGCGCATATTACCCCGTCCCGAGCATGTAGCCGTCAATGTGCCGTTGGCAACGGTCTTCGTGTCGCCGGTGATGGCATCCACGTATGTACCGTTCTCTATGCCTGTGAAAGTCGCGTTGCCGGAGATAGTCACAAGCACGTAGCTGTCGGTAGCGGCATCCGTAAAACGGCGTTTGAATGCGTAAGCCCCGTCACATCCCTCCGTAGAATATTGTCCTTTGCGCAAAGCTGGAATCGCCATGCGTATGCGGCTCAGCCGTTGGATATGCAAAGCGAGCGGATTGCGGAGCGTGGCGTTCATGTTGCCTGTAGCCTCCGTCCAGTCGGCAAAGTCGTTGACTTCCACATCGCCTTTGATGTATCCTCCGAAATAAGCCCTGCCCGACTCTCTCAACGCAATATTCGGGCCTTTGTCAATCGGGCAGCCTTTCTTGAATTCCACCTCGCTGCCATAATACAGGCACGGAATACCGCGGAAAGTGAACATCAAATCAAGATTCTCCGCCCAAGCGTCGGTTCCCTGCGCGAAACGCTGGTCCTCAGGCGCGCCGTTAGGCGCATAGTCGTGAGAGTCGACATAAACCACATTGTAGGAAGCGTCGTTGTAATACTTGTCGCCGCTCATCGCGATGCCCCAAGCCCCGCCAATGTCCTTGAAATTGTGGTGCATCGGGAAGTCGATTACGCTCAATCCCGAATATTTGCCATAGTCAGGCGCATGGTATTCGTTGCCGTCGAGGAACACATTGTCGGACGTAGGCTGCGAGCCGATGGAATTATTCAGATTGTCGTTGTACTGTTCAAGGCACGACAATTGGTTGACGTGGGTGAACGGTGTCTGCTCGAAAATCTCAAGATTATCCCAAGAACCGGGATTGTCATCCCAAGCATAGTCCTTCGACTCCTTCCAAGTGTAGAACGGCACAGAGAGAGCCGGCTGCTCGCGGTACCAAATCTGCGTATAGCGAGCGCAAACCTCGGTGAACATAAAGAACGGCCCGCCGTTGCGCTTTGTCTTGTTCTTCTCGGCAGCGGCAGTAAATGCCGGATTGAACACCTTGTTGAACACCAAGCGCGGAATATGCCCTCCGGTATCGATACGGAATCCGTCTACACCCATTTCGATGAAATTGGTATAGCAGTCGATAAGATAATTGTAAGTCTGCGGATTTTCCGTGTTAAGGTCCACACAGTCGCCCGCAATCTGTGCCCACCAGCGGGTTTCGTTGTCCCAATTGAACTGTCCGAAATGATGCCACAGGTTGTGGGTGTCGTGATTTTGCCCGTCGGTGTTTTTCATCTCGCGCAGACGCGCGTCGTACTGCTGTCCGTCGGGCAGGCTCGAATAATTGTCCGGCAATTTTCCGCCATCTTTCTGCGTGAACGGAATCATGCACTCGCGGATATTGCTCTGGTCGGCATCCCAATCGCGGGTAAACAGCTTGCACAGATTCTCCTCGCCGAAATTGCCGGTATGGTTGAGCACAATGTCGAGAATGATTTTCATTCCGCGGGCATGCGCCTCGTCGATAAGCGTCTGGAAATCCACGTCCTCCGACTCATAGCGGTGATCCACCTTGCTCATGTTCATCGCATGGTAGCCATGGTAATCGTAACCCGAACCGTTCTCCACCACAGGAGTAATCCACACTGCCGTAAAACCGAGAGCCTTGATATAATCAAGCTTCTCTATCAATCCTTTGAAATCGCCACGCCAAGCGGGATCGCCGGCATTGTAGGATTTTCCGTCCCAACACTGCGTGTTGTTCGACGGATCGCCGTCATAGAAACGAGTAGTCATGACGAAATAAATCATCTCGTCCCTGAAATCGTCACGCTTGCCGGTAAACGACGCGGCAAACGAATGGGCAAAGCCTGTCAATAAGGCCAACAACAATAAAGTTTTTCTAATCATAGGTTTTAAATTTTAAAATAGAAAGTATGTTTGCTTGTAATCCTCTCTTTTATTTTGACGCGGCAGCCTCTGCCGCCGTCGCAAGAAGTTTTTCACGGAACGCCTCCGAACTGCCAATGCGCGACAACGCTTCGCGGGCGGCTTCCTGCTGCGACTCTTTTTTGGTATAACCCTTTCCTTTCCCGGCATCTATACCGCCGACAGCCACCGACGAGTGGAACACCGTGCAGCCGTCCGAGTCATAGCTGGTGGAAATCAATGCATAGGTCAGATCCAATCTGTTCTTCTGGCACCATTCCAATAATTTCGATTTAAAGTTAATCACTTTTTTTGAAAGCGAATAGATATCTATATATGATTTAACTATTTTTTGCTCAATGAACCTGCGGCAGCATCCGTAACCCCGGTCGAGGTACACAGCACCGATGACAGCCTCCAAGGCGTTGCCGCCCATAAAACAGTTGTGGACATGCGCAGGGCGCGAGAATTTCACATGACCGGCCAATCCCGATTCGTCAGCAATGCGGTTCAACGTCTCGCGCTGCACTATTTTCGAGCGAGTATTGGTGAGAAAGCCCTCCCGGCCGCGCCGGAATTCGCGGTACAGCATATCAGCAATCACGGCATTGAGCACGGCATCGCCCAGAAATTCGAGACGCTCGTTGTTAAAGCTCCTCCCCTCCGTGGAATTTGCCGCTTCAGAGCGGTGGCATAGAGCCTGCCTGTAAAGCCTCATATTCCCGGGACAAAACCCGAGAAACCGGTATAAAAAAGAATAAAGCTCCTTTTCTTTTACAAAAAGGAGCTTTATATAGAACAAGATTTTATCGTAAAACCACATTTTCCGTGGCCGTTTCTTACTTATTGAACTTTTTTACGATAACGCTGGCATTGTGGCCTCCGAAACCGAAAGTGTTGGACAATGCAGCATTTACGGTACGCTTCTGAGCCTCGCCGAAAGTAAAGTTGAGGTTGTAGTCGATTTCCGGGTCATTATCGCCTTCAACATGGTTGATTGTCGGAGGGATAATGTCGTCGGTCACGGCCTTCACGCAGAACAATGCCTCCAAAGCGCCGGCCGCACCGAGAAGGTGACCGGTCATCGACTTGGTAGAACTTATGTTCAGCTTATAGGCGTGTTCTCCGAATACTTCCTTGATAGCTTTCACTTCCGAAAGGTCGCCGACAGGAGTCGATGTTCCGTGGACATTGATATAGTCAAGGTCCTCCGGCTTCATCCCTGCATCCTCAAGGGTACGCTGCATCACCAGTTTCGCGCCCAGTCCTTCCGGATGGGATGCGGTAAGATGGTAAGCGTCTGCCGACATGCCGCCACCTGCGACCTCCGCATAGATATGCGCGCCGCGGGCAAGAGCGTGTTCCAATTCCTCGAATACGAGACATGCACTTCCTTCTCCGATAACGAAACCGTCACGCGAGCCGCTGAACGGGCGGGAAGCGTGCTGCGGGTCATCGTTACGAGTCGACAAAGCGTGCATAGAGTTGAAACCGCCTACTCCCGCAGGATAGATTGCCGCTTCCGCACCGCCGGTCACGATTGCCACCGCTTTCCCGAGACGGATATAGTTGAACGCATCAATCAAAGCGTTGGTCGAAGAAGCACAAGCGGAAACCGTAGCATAGTTAGGGCCGCGGTATCCATAAATCATCGACACGTGTCCGGCAGCCATATCCGCAATCATTTTAGGAATGAAGAACGGATTGTACTTAGGACCCTGCTCCTGATGCATCGCATAATATCCGGCCTCTTCCTCGAAAGTGTGCAAACCGCCGATTCCGGCAGCGATGATTACGCCCACATTGTCGCGGTCGAGCCCGGCATACTCCTCAAGTCCAGAGTCCTTGATGGCTTCCTTGGCAGCAACCACGCCATACTGTGCGTAAAGATCGTATTTGCGCAGCTCCTTACGGTCGAAATGGTCGGCAGAGTTGTACCCTTTCACTTCGCATGCGAACTGTGTCTTGAACAGCGAAGCGTCAAAATGAGTAATCGGCCCTGCGCCGCTCACCCCCTTCAAGGCGTTGGCCCATGTCGTTGCCACGTCGTTGCCCAGCGGTGTGATTGCCCCAAGACCTGTAATTACAACTCTTTTAAGTTCCATTCTATGGATGTAAATTATTTGTTAGCCTCGATATAAGCGATAGCGTCGCCTACAGTCTTGATTCCTTCAGCTTTGTCGTCAGGAATTGTAATGCCGAATTCCTTCTCGAATTCCATAATCAATTCTACAGTGTCGAGAGAATCAGCACCAAGATCTTGTGCAAATGTAGCTTCCGGCGTAACTTCGCTTTCGTTTACACCCAATTTCTCTACGATTATAGCCTTTACTTTTTCTGAAATTTCAGACATAACTTTAAGTTTTAAAAATTAATAATAAATATTGATTCTTCTTTTAGACCTGCAAAGTAAACAATTTATTCGTTCACAAGAAAATTTTTTGACAGAAAACGCACCTTTTCTGCACAAAAAATCCTTATATGTGCAATCCGACAAGTACAATAAACCAATTTCTATCCTAATTTCATCATTTCAACGAGCCACACCATCTTGAAAAGAATCCCGCCATCCGGGCATCCGAGCGAACCATACGCTCCGGATGGAACTGCACAGCCATCACTTTTCCGTCCGCGGTCTCCAACGCTTCGACGACACCGTCCTCCGAGCGCCCGGAGACAATCAAACCGCGTCCCGGCCTGTCAACGCACTGGTGATGGTGGGAATTTGTCAGCAGCCTGTCTGCGCCGAAAAGCCGGCCTGCCGCAGAACCGACTGCGAAATCCACCGCGTGCGCAGGCTGCCATGTAGGTATCTTCTGGTCGTGGATGGCATATTCTGCACCCATTTGCGACGGCATATCCTGTACCAGCGTGCCGCCGAAAGCCACATTTATCGTCTGCAACCCGCGGCAAATGCCCAATACAGGGATTCCCCTTCCAATAGCGAGCTTCAGCAACGACAATTCATAAGCATCGCGCGTGACCGATACCCTTCCGAGACCGGCAACCGGCTTTTCGCCATATATTTCCGGATTGATATCGGCTCCGCCACTCAGCATCAGCCCGTCAGGCCTTACACAATCAAGCCATACGGACAAATCTTTCTCCACGGCATAGGGAGGCACAATCAACGGCACCGCCCCGGCCAGCGCCACAGCCTCGTGGTAATGCACAAGCAAGCGTATGCGCTCCTCCTCGTCGATGTCGCACGTTATCGCTACTTTCACCATTCCTATCACACCTTAATTATAATATATGGATACTTACACCACATCCATAGCCGAGCGTTTCATCACCAAAGGATAACGTTCCGGATGCTTTAAACTGTCTATTTCAAGATCAATATCCAGTTCCGGCCACTCTATAGCGTTTTTTCCGCACATACGCACATTAAGCACACTGCCAACACGAGCATCACGCAACCATGGGACACGATTATAAGACAAAAAATAATCATTTCCCAATACAGACAACATCATTCCTTGAGAATTAATCATCAAGACGCTTACCGATGTGGTCTGCAAACTGCCGCTTAAATTCGTCTCCATACTTTTCTACGATTTGAGTTATTTTACTAATCTCTTTACCATTAAACCCATAATTATCCGCTAATTCCACTTTTGGCTCAAGCCAAAACTTAGCCTCATTCTCTGCTTTCACGACATGTATATGTTTCCGTTCTTCCTCATTTGAATAAATTTTAAAAACATATCCTTCTTCTTGTCTGAATTTAGGAGCCATATCTTTTTTATTTGCGAAGATAACAATAATTTATCAAGCGCAAAAAGTTATTATCCGGCAATATACAATGACATATATAGGATTTTTTGTAAGTTTGCAGCAAAAAAGCGACAGGAAGTGGAAAGACCGCTACATATCGATGTCCGCGAAGCGGTGGAGGCAAAAGCCCCGCGTTACGCAAAACGCATACCCGGCTTCGTCTACCGCTGGCTGGAACGGATTGTCCGGCAAAAAGAGCTCAACAAAGTATTGAAAGAAAATTCCGGAAGAACCGGAGTCGACTTTGCGGAAGGAGTACTCAACTCGTTCAACATCAAATTAGAAGTGGAAGGGCTTGACAACCTGACCGACGGACAACGCTACATATTCGCGTCCAACCACCCGCTGGGAGGGCTTGACGGCATGGCCCTGATAACGATACTCGGGCGGAAATACAACGGCAACGTGAAATGCATCGTCAACGACATACTGATGCTTATAAAACCGCTGAACAATGTCTTTCTGCCAATCAACAAACACGGCAGCCAGTCGCGCAGGGACATGGAAGCCGTCGACCAAGCCTACTCCAGCGATTGCCAGCTGATAACTTTCCCCGCCGGACTATGCTCACGGCGAGGCAAAGACGGACAAATCCGCGACACGGAATGGAAAAAGTCGTTCATAACAAAAAGCGTCGAATCACGGCGCGACATAGTGCCGGTGTATTTCGAAGGCACTAATTCCGGACGGTTCTACAAATTAGCCAATCTCCGCAAACGCATAGGAATCAGGCTGAACATAGAGATGGTGATGCTCCCCGGGGAAATGGTCGACAAATCAGGCTCTACATTCCGCATAAAGATAGGCACGCCAATCCCCTACGCCACATTCGACGGCAGCCGCTCGCAAAAAGAATGGGCACAGGAGGTGAAACGCCGGGTATACGACATGTCAACCGAAAACAAATCAAAGAAATGAAAATAGAAAGCATTATAGCGCCAGTTCACAAAAGTCTTTTAAAGATGGAGCTTACCGAGGAGCGGTTTCTCCGTCCGACAAACAAAGGGCGCAATGAAATCTACATAGTAGACTCCGCCAATTCGCCCAACATCATGTGGGAAATAGGGCGGCTGAGGGAGATAGCCTTCCGGGCGTCGGGAGGAGGCACCGGCAAAAGCGCCGACATCGACGAGTTCGACACGATGGACGAGCCGTGCCAGCAACTTATCGTGTGGAATCCGGAAGCAGAGGAAATAATCGGCGGATACCGCTTCCTTTTAGGCGAGAACATGAGCTACGACAACGACGGCACGCCGCACATAGCCATGTCGCACATGTTCCGGTACTCCGACAAGTTTCTCAAAGAATATCTTCCCTACACGATAGAATTAGGACGCTCTTTCGTCTCCGTCGACTACCAGTCGACCAAAGCAGGAGCCAAGGCGCTCTACGCCTTGGACAACCTGTGGGACGGCCTTGGCGCGCTCACCGTAGTCTATCCGCAGATAAAATACCTGTTCGGAAAGATGACCATGTACCCGAGCTATCCGGTAGAATGCCGCGACATGATATTGTATTTCCTCGACAAATATTTCCACGACGGCGAAAGCCTCGTACAGCCTATCCAGCCGCTGGAAACCAACATAAACGTCAAGAAAATGCAGAGGCTTTTCGTGGGCGACAATTTCAAGGACGACTACCGCATACTCAACACCAGCGTGAGGGCAAGAGGGATGAACATCCCGCCTTTGGTGAATTCATATATGAACCTGTCGCCGAAAATGAAATTGTTCGGCACGGCCATCAACGACGAGTTCGGCGATGTCGAGGAAACCGGCATATTCTTTTCAATATCCGACATCTACGAGGATAAAAAAATGCGGCACATACGCACATTCTACCAGCGTTTCATCGAATACCGGCAAGAGATGATACACCGCATAAAAGAATATGCCAAATCAAAAACCAACAACTTCAATTGATGAACAGTCTACTAAAAACACTTTTTCTGCCCGCATTGCTGCTTGCAGGCAACTTGTCGGCAGAAACGCCGCTCAACTATGAAGGAGAATTGCTCGGGACAGCCGGGAAAAGCGATTCCGGACTCGCCCCTTATTACATAATGTCGAACAACGGCGGAGTGGTGACCCAGTCAAAAACACTCAACTTCCGTGCGAAAGCATGGAAAGACCTCGATTTGTCACGGCGGTTCAGCTACTCTTTCGGAGCGGATTTCGTCACCGGCGCGGCAAGCGAAGCCGACTACCTGCGCTACGACACACAAACCGGATCGCTCATCCCGACAGGAAGGAAACCGGCGGCAATCTGGTTGCAGCAACTTTATGCCGAAGTGAAATACCGCGGGGTATTCCTCATGGCAGGCATGAAAGAACGCACATCGCCTTTGCTCAACAGCAGCCTCGGCATAGGCGACTACATCCAGTCGAACAACGCGCGCCCTGTCCCGGAAGTGCGCGTCGGATTCGTTGACTTTCAAGACATCCCCTTCACCAACGGATGGGTACAGATACAAGGCGAAATCTCCTACGGAAAATACGTGCAGGACAATTGGATGGAAGACCACTACAACTATTACAACCAGTTCATAAACACCGGCGTGTGGACGCATTACAAACGTTGCTATTTCCGCACAAAGCCTTCACAGCCGTTCTCTGTGACCGTAGGTATGCAGATGTATGCCCAGTTCGGAGGCACATACACCAGCTACAATAAAGGCAAGCTGACAAGCGAGGAGCATTACGATGTGAAATTCAAGGACTTCATCGACGTGTTCCTGCCTACACGCGGGGGAAAAGGCGATAACTTCAGCGACACCCAATACTACCTCGGCAACTCGCTCGGCTCGTGGGACTTGGTGGCACGCTACCGCTTCCGCGACAACACCGAGCTGAAAGCCTACTTCCAATGGCCTTACGAGGACGGCTCCGGGATAGGCAAGCTGAACGGATTCGACGGCATCTGGGGGCTGGAATACAAAAACGGCAACGAAAAATCGCCGGTGGCCAACGCCGTAATCGAATATGTCGACTTCACCAACCAAAGCGGCCCGACGCATTGGGCGCCGGCCGACAATCCCGGCTCGGCAATGACAGGAGAAGCCACCGGCTGCGACAACTACTACAACAACTCACGCTACAATTCATTCATGAATTTCGGAATGTCACAAGGCACTCCGTTCATCCCGTCGACCATCTACAACCGTAACGGAGTGCTGCAAGTGGCCGACAACCGCATCCGCGGTTTCCACGCGGGAGTTTCGGGCAACATAATCGGCAATCTTGATTACCGCTTCCTTGTATCATACCGCAAGTCTTTAGGCACATACAACTCTCCCCGGCTAAAGACTGCCGACGACACCTCTTTCATGCTCGAAGCGTCGTATGCCTTCAAGCAAGTCAAGGGATTATCGCTCAAAGGACAGTTCGCAATGGACCGCGGCAACCTGCTCGGCGACAGCTATGGAGTGCTCGTCGCCCTTAAATACGACGGAATCTTAAATATTTTCGGAAAATGAAAAAAGCTATATATATAATAGGTGTAATCTGCTGCTTTCTTGTATTCACAGGATGCACGCACAACAACGGCGACATAGGCCCATGGTTCGGGCAATGGAAAGTGGAAAGAATCGACAAGGACGGAGAAGCCGACCCTGACTACGAAGGCAACTGCATGCTCCGTTTCCAATCCTCGGTGGTAACAGCCGTGCTCGTGACATACGACTCCGGCACCAACACCACCAGCACCGTCCTCAAGTACGGCAACTGGGAAGAAAACGGCGGATACCTGCACCTTGTGTTCAAGGAACATAGCGACCAGCCTCTTGAGGCATTGCATCTCGATAAGGAATGCTCGCTGAAAGTCATAAGAAGAGACGGGAAAGACAAGCAATTGCAGCTTACCAAAGACGACGGCACAGTCTACACCTACCATCTCGTCAAATGGTAATTACTTCTTTGCTTTACGCATGATTTGCACTCTCTTTGCATAAGACAGGCTGCGTTTCGGCATAGCCAAACTTGAAAACTCCGTTTTCATTTGTCTCTGCCCCCAACTTGCACTATCTTTGCACACAAAATAAAATGAACCGATGAATTTTGTAGAAGAACTCAAATGGCGCGGCATGGTGCACGACATGATGCCGGGCACTGAAGAACAGCTCCAAAAAGAAATGACAACGGCCTACGTGGGCATCGACCCGACAGCCGATTCCCTGCATATAGGCCATCTCGTAAGCGTGATGATTCTCCGCCACTTCCAACGTTGCGGACATAAGCCGATTGCCCTCGTCGGAGGCGCGACAGGCATGATTGGCGACCCGTCGGGCAAATCGGCGGAGCGCAACCTCCTCAACGAAGAGACATTACGCCACAATCAGGAATGCATCAAAAAACAACTATCGAAATTCCTTGATTTTGATTCCGACGCTCCCAACGCAGCCGAGCTTGTCAACAACTACGACTGGATGAAGGATTTCCTATTCCTCGACTTTGCCCGCGAGATAGGCAAGCACATCACCGTAAACTATATGATGGCGAAAGATTCTGTAAAGCGCCGTCTTAATGGTGAGGCGCGCGACGGCCTGTCGTTCACGGAATTCACCTACCAGCTGCTTCAGGGATACGACTTCCTGCATCTCTACGAGACAAAGAATTGCAAATTGCAAATGGGAGGCTCCGACCAATGGGGAAACATCACTACCGGAACCGAACTCATCCGCCGCAAACTCGGAGGAGAGGCCTTTGCCCTGACTTGCCCGCTCATAACCAAAGCCGACGGCGGCAAATTCGGCAAGACGGAATCAGGAAACATCTGGCTCGACCCGCGCTACACATCGCCATATAAATTCTACCAGTTCTGGCTCAACGTAAGCGACGAGGATGCCGAGAAATACATCAAGATATTCACTTTCATACCGCGCGAGGAAATCGAGAGCCTCGTTGCCGAGCATAAAGAAGCCCCGCATTTGCGCATATTGCAAAAACGTCTGGCCAAAGAAGTCACTGTGATGGTACACTCCGAAGACGACTATAATGCAGCCGTAGAGGCTTCAGGTATACTGTTCGGAAACGCAGCCGCCGACACTTTGCATAAAATCGACGAGGAAACATTGCTCGCCGTATTCGAGGGCGTGCCGCAATTCGAGGTTTCACGCGACTTACTGGCCGGAGGCGTAAAAGCAGTAGACCTGTTTGCCGAACACGCCAAAGTATTCGCGTCAAAAGGCGAAATGCGCAAACTGGTGCAAGGCGGCGGAGTCTCGCTCAACAAAGAGAAGCTCGATGCTTTCGACAAGGAAATTACCACCTCCGACTTGCTGAACGACAAATACCTGCTCGTGCAAAGAGGCAAAAAAAACTACTACCTCGTAATCGCGAAATAAACGGATATAACAATAAATGGCAGAGCGTAGCGGAAGATTGACACCGCTACGCTCCGTTTTTTTACCCCAATCGGTCTTACCGCGCATAGTACTGAGAAAGAAGTATGGAGATAAAATTGACACTCAACCCTAAACCCTCAACTTTCAATGCGCGACCGCTATGCGGACGATGGAATAGAGGGGCAGCCATACCCCAAGGCGTGCTCCGACACAGCTCCGCTTGCATGGGGTTCGAGTGCCGCCCTTTCAGGGCAATGATAACTGGTGTCCTCCCCTGTTCACGGAGCGGAGCGCAGTTAATAGGGGTGGTGTCCCGAAGAGACGGAGGGGTTTGCCCTATTCACCGCCTTGCGGTGAATACTGACAGTGTGCGGGTATTTCACTGCTCCGCAAACAGAGGGAGACACCCCGATGCCACTGCTGCTGATAGTGAATTAATTTCGCCTTTCTGCGCACGTATACCCTGCTTTCACGCAGATTAATTTATTAGAGTCCGCTAAAATACGGACACCAATTTTTTTACAAGGCGGAAGCCACAAAAAAACATGTTTTACAACATATTAATTAAACCTTTTATAAATCATTACACAACAAAGAGTTACGCCTGAAAAGACACTAAAAAAGCGACTTATTGACCAAAAAAAATCCAGAAAAATTACTCTAAAGGCAATTTTTTCTCGCCAAAATTGTTGTAGTAAAATATTTTGATATAACTTTGTAGCGTTTTTGAAGCATAAAAAATTGTTTTATTATTAAAATCAAAAGAAGATGAAAAAGTTAGTTTTATTACTTGCTGTTGTATTTAGCGCATCTTTGTTCTCTTGTGGTAACAAAGCAGAAAACGCTGCTGCTACTGACTCTGTAGCTGCTGACACTGTAGCTGTTGTTGACACTGTAGCTGCTGACACTGTAGCTGCTGATTCTGTAAAATAAGCTGATACAATCAACGATTAAAGCCGTTGCGCAGTGCGCAGCGGCTTTTTTTATTATCCGTCCGCAATCACTCGCGCTCTGCGGCACATAGTGAGCCTCGCAGCTAAGGTCATGGGATTAAGAGGTTACCCGAACTCGCATATAAATTCAATCAACATATTTAGCAGACACCAATATAAGCTTATCTATGACTTCAACTCCGTAAGGCTTCCTCTTGATTCTTACCCTCGTACTCGCGTAGCCTGTCAGTGCTTGCCGGGGAAAATCTTCGACAAGAAACGGCGGAAAGTAGACGCGTACGACACCGACTTGACATGGGCGGACATAGGATCGGAGAATGCCTGAAGCGCAGTAGGCTCGCCGAACTGGTCAGGATAAAGAATCATCAGGCTGTTATTCGCAAAATAATGGCTGATTTGCGAAGGCAATCTGTCGAAAGCCGTAGTATACGAGATAGAGCCGCGGCGCGCGCTTACTATAATGAGCAAATGGTCGTAATTGACATCGGCGGAAAGCAGCAGCAAATCGTCCCAACTGTCCATATCCACGACATCCATCTTGTCGCTGCCCGAATATCCGGAAAGCACCCTGCGCAAGCAGGCAGCCGTCTGCCCTACGGCATGGTAATACACATGGCACCCGAGAGTGCTGCCCAACTTTATTATATGCCTCACCCATTTCGAAAAGCCCGCCTCATATTCCGCCTTCGGCGGCACGGCCACCACGATGCGGCGTATGGTATTGAACGGCATCAGCATCTTCACTATTATTATCTCACGGTGCACCTCATTAAGCAAGGTCTCCGACAGTCCGCCGAGAAAAGAGTCCATCAGGTTCGACTTCCGGTGCAGGCCTATTATCACATCCGTAGCTTCCTGCTCCTTTTGCGTATGGATAATGCCCGATGCCACGTTAAGCCCATAACGGCTTATAGGCCTTACAACAGCACCGGCCGAATTTGCCAGACGCACGGCATTGTCAAGGATACGCTTTCCAGCACGCGCCTTTGCCGGCGATGCGACGCTGTCGTTAATCACATTGAGCGCTATTATATTGTCCGCCGCTTTCGAATCCCTTATCAATAACGACAGATTCACCAGATGCTCGACCGTTTCAGGATTGGACACCGAAATCAGTATCTTCTCATCCTCTTCTTTTTCATCGTCCTGAACGGCATTTTCATCAAGGGCGAGACGCCGGGAGGCGCGCTCCGTAACGAAAGAACTCACGATGCATGTCACAAGAATCAAGGCAATGGCCCCGTTCAGCACCTCGTCGCCAAGCAAACGGCTTCCGTCAGGCAAAATTATGCCATATCCTACAAGCACCACAGCAAGCGTAGCGGCCGCCCTTGAGGTGCTCAGGCCGAAAAGCATGCTGCGCTCCACAGAGGCCATCCTGCACACCTTTTGCGTAACCCATGCCGCCACCCATTTCGCCGCCAACGACGCGAGAATCATCACTGCCGCGACCTCAAGCGCCGTAAGGCTGCCGAAAAACACCTTGACATCAATCAGCATCCCCACTCCAATCAGGAAATAAGGAACAAACAAAGCGTTGCCTACAAATTCGAGGTTATGCATCAGCGGAGAGACGTGGGGTATCAGGCGGTTAAGCACCAACCCGGCAAGAAACGCGCCCAATATCCCCTCCATACCGACAAACTTCATCAGCCCGGCGGAAAGGAACACCAGCGCAAGGACAAAGATGAACTGCACCACCCCGTTGCTGTACTTGCGGAAAAACCACCTGCCGATACGGGGGAAGAAATATATTATCAACGCGGCAAGCACGGCCACCCTGCCTACAAGCAACAACAGGGAAAGCGGATTCTGCCCGCCGTCCTTGAATTGCCCGCCGACTATGGCAAGCACAAAAAGAGTGAGACTGTCCGTAATGGCCGTGGCACCGACGGCGATGCTCACACTGCGGTGGCGCATCACGCCATAGCGTGTGACTATAGGATACGACACCAACGTATGCGAGGCATACATCGCCGCCATAAGCAAAGAAGGAGCTACAGCGTAACCCAAAATCCATATATTGGCAAAATAGCCGAGAAGCATAGGAATGACAAAGCCCAACAAGCCGAATACCACCGCCTTGACGCGTATCGACTTGAAGTTTTCCATATTCATCTCCAAGCCTGCAAGAAACATTATGTAATACAAGCCAACATTGCCGAAAAGCTCGAAACTGCTGTCACGGTCAAGTATGTCGAACCCGTGCTCTCCGATAAGGATTCCCGCAAGAATCATACCTATTATATGCGGGACGTTCAACTTGCCGAAAACTATGGGCGCAAAAAGTATGATGCACAGAACGATGAAAAAAATCCACGTGGGATCAGTCACCGGCAGCTCTATATGTGGTAGGAAATCTGTCATCATACCTTAAATTAAGGGTACAAAAATATAAAGAATATTCGTAATTTTGCAAATAAAAAGATGAAATTGATTCCACGCTTACATACATTCCTTCTCTGTTTTTTAATTGCCGCGGCTTTCTCTTGCGCCCATAAGGACACTGCCTCCGGCGACAACACAGCCGCCACAACCGACGCGGCCCTGAACGAAATCACCGGCCACATAGAGGCAGGGGAATGGGAAACGGCGAGGGTGAAAGCAGAAAACACCTATGCATCGGCCCGCGACGGAATGACTCCGCTGCAAGCCGCAAAACTGGCGGTCATATACATATCGCTGACATCGGAGCCGGGGATAAATTTCGAGCAATTCTACGGATATGCCCTGCGCATTGTCGACCTGCACGATTTCGCATTGGCCAACGGCAAATCCACCGTTTCCAACTATTTCAAAATCATAGGCGGGGAGACAATGGTACAGGAAGCATACGACAATTGCAGGTATATCATCTCCGTGAAACAGGAAATCGGGGCGGACAGCACAATCACCTTCAACTGACCGCGCCAAACCGGGCAACCGCTTCCGCCAACTATTTTTCACGGCCATAAAAGCCTATAAATTTAAGATTATTTATTACCTTTGCCAGCAAAACAGGAACCCAATGGACGCATGAAAGCGTAAGCCATTGCATAACATTATGTTGCATTTTATGCATTCTGAGATAGAGTGATTTTAAAAGGCAATTTTATTTCAAAAAACAGCAAATGGAACACCGGGGTTGCTAATAATTCCGGTGACCCCAAGAATTGCAACGAAGAAAAACAGGAAAAATGAAAATATTGAACAGGCTCTGCGCATGCGCAGCAATTTTACTGGCGGCATCATCCTGCGACACATCCAAAAATGTGGCGTATCTGCAAGATATCGACACAAATGTCGTAGATGCTGTCGATTCCGAGCATGGCATCACAATACAGCCGAAGGACATGCTCTCCATAGTGGTCACAAGCAAGAATCCAGAACTGTCGGCCATGTTCAACCTGCCGACCGTCAGCTACCAAAGCGGCTCGGAGATAACGGCAGGAGAAAGCACCGCCCAGCAGCTTATGGGATATGTTGTCGACGAAGAGGGATTCATCGACTTTCCGGTGATAGGCAAAATAAAAGTGTCGGGAATGAACCGCTGGGAGCTCCAAGACAAAATCAAGAACGAAATCAGCGACCGCAACCTGCTGAAAGACATGGTTGTCACTGTCGAGTTCATGAACTTCAAGATTTCAATCCTCGGCGAAGTGAAGACTCCGGGTTCATATAGCATCGAAGGCGACAAAGTCACCATACTCGAAGCCATAAGTATGGCCGGAGACCTTACAATCTACGGACAGCGCGACAATGTGTATGTGATACGCGAGGACGGCGACGAACGTACTACCTACAAAATCGACCTGCGCTCCACTTCCCTGTTCGACTCGCCGGCATATTACCTGAAACAAAACGACATAGTATACGTTCAGCCTAACAAAGTGCGGGCCGGGCAATCTACAATCAACGAAAACAATATGAAATCCGTTACGCTATGGATGTCGATAGCCTCGCTGCTTTCATCGATAGGCGTACTTATCACAACCATCATCAACAACAATAACAACTAAACCGGCAAAAAGACATGGAAGGGAACAACAATAACAACACCATCGAACAACAAGAATCTCAAAACAATATCCAAATAAGCGACATAATAAGCTGGACTTTCAGCCATAAGCTTTTCATAGGCCTTTCGGTATTCATCTGCGTGGTCTTAGGCGTGTTCTACGCGCTGCGGAGCCAGCCGGTATACCAGAGGGAATCGAGCGTGATGATACGCACGAGCCAGCAGGGAATGGCCAACATGGGCGAACTCGCCGCATTCTCCGACCTCGGCATTTTCAACACCGGAATCGACGTGTTCAACGAGATAGAGGCTTTCCGCTCGCCCATACTGATGGACAGGGTTGTGGAGCGCCTCGGGCTATGTGACAATTATTCGTCGAAGAACTGGATAGGACGCGTCATAGACTGGTACGACGAAACACCGCTGAAAGTCGATTTCCACGACATCATAGCCGAGTACGACGAAGATCCTGTGGAATACTTCTCATTCAAAGTGAAGACAGACGACGGAGGAAAGACATTCACGCTCTATGACTTCAGAATCAACATAGAGGAATTGGACGACGAAATCACCGTCAAGGCATACGCCACGGCCAACACGCCCGTGGCGAAAATGGTGGTGTCGCCCACAGAATTCTTCGAGAAGAACTACGATTCGCCTGTCACCGTGTCGCACACCACAGTGAAAAACGCGACTAAGGACTGCCTCGACCGCCTCAGCGCGGAACTTGCCGACAAGAAAGCCACCGTAATCAACTTCAGCTTTACCGACACCTCGGCCAAGCGCGCGGAAGACGTGCTCAACACCCTTCTCGATGTCTACAATGAGGACTGGGTGGAATATATGAGCCAGTCGGCCGCCAACACTTCCAAATTCATCAACGAGCGTCTCGTGGTGATAGAAAAAGAATTAGGCATGGCCGATGCCGACGTGGAGCGGTTCAAAAGCGACAACAAGCTGCTCGACGTAGAGCTTGAAACGACACAGATGACGGAAGAGTCGAGCAAATATGCCGAAGCGTCGTTCAAAGTCAACAACCAGCTCGCGATAGCAAAATTCATCCGCGAATATCTCACCGACCAATCGAAAGCCTTCGAGCTGCTTCCCGCAAATTCGGGCATAGAGAACCCTTACGTGGAAGAACAGATAGCCGAATACAACAAGTTGCTGCTCGAACGCCAGCGGTTTGCCGACAACAGCAGCGACCACAACCCGGTAGTGTCGGACTACAACAACCAGATTGCGATGATGCGCACCACGATACAGCAGTCAATCGACAACCTCATAAGCACGTTGCAGATACAGGTTGACCGTCTGACCGCTCAAGAAAACAAAATTGCCGGACAAATCACATCGAATCCGGGCAAGGTGCGCGAGCTCACATCTTTCGAAAGACAACAGAAAACGAAAGAGGAACTCTACCTGTACCTGCTGCAGAAACGCGAGGAAAACGAGCTGTCGGCCAACATCGTGGTCAACAACACGCGTTTGCTGAAACCGGCAATGGGCTCAAGCCTGCCAATATCGCCGAAAAAGAAACTGATAGTGCTCGCTGCATTCATATTCGGTTTAGCCATACCCTACGGATATATGTTCCTCATCAACATGACGAACACCACGATACGGGGACGCAAGGACGTAGAGTCGCTCAGCACGCCGATTCTCGGCGAAGTGCCGCAATACGGCAAGCCGCAACGCTTCGGATTCCTGCAAAAGATGCTCCCGTCGGGCAAAGAAAAAGAAGAAAGTGCTCCAAACATTGTAGTGAAGCAGCACAGCCGCGACATGATAAACGAGGCATACCGCGTGATACGCACCAACATCGACTTTATGCTTAGCGGAAGCAAGGAGTCCCAGTCCATAATGTTCACTTCCTACAACCCGGGAAGCGGAAAGACTTTCTCTACCGTCAACATCGCCACGAGCATGGCGCTGAAAGGCAAGAAAGTGATACTCGTGGACCTCGACATCCGTAAAGCCACGCTCAGCAAGCTGGTTGAAAGCACGAAGAATGGAGTGACATCGTATCTCAACGGACAATCCGAAATCGACTCCATAATCGTAAAGAACTGCTCAGGAATCGACGGACTCGACATCATACCGGTAGGCGTAATCCCGCCCAACCCTTCAGAGTTGCTGCTCAGCGAACGCCTCGGTGTGCTAATCAAAGAGTTGAAGAAACGCTACGACTACGTAATGATTGACTGCGCTCCATTCGGAATAATTGCCGACACGGCCATCATCGCCAAATCGGTCGACCGCACAATCTTCGTGATGCGAGTAGGACGCTTCGACAGGCGCGCATTGCCGGAAATCGACGAAATATACAAGCAATTGCCTAATATGTCGATACTTATCAACGGCAGTATGCACAACGCCGGATACGGCTCCAGCCGGTATGGCTACGGTTACGGCTATGGCTACGGAGTGAGGGAATAAGACCGGCTCCGTGCCACCGCCTTCAGCATTACTGCGGTTAAAACAGGTTGCCTATGCTGCTCTTTAATAAAACGAACATTCAGAAAAGCGGGCTTTTAGAGGGTTTCACCGACCACCACTCCCACCTGCTTCCGGGAGTGGACGACGGATTCCGTACTATGGAGGAGAGCCTCGCCGCCCTATCGTATATGGAATCAGCAGGCGTGGCCGAAATATGGCTCACCCCGCACATTATGGAGGACATTCCTAACACCACCGCCGGGCTGCGCGCACGCTATGAAGAACTTAAGGCCGCCTACAAAGGCGGAATACGCCTGCGCCTTGCCGCCGAGAATATGCTCGACACACTCTTCGAACAGCGGCTGGAAGCCGGCGACATGCTCACGATGGACGGCGACGTGCTGCTCGTAGAGACCAGCTACTTCAACCCGCCCTTAGAGTTCCACGAGATACTCACCCGCGTGGCCGCAAAAGGCTACCACCCGCTGCTCGCCCATCCCGAACGCTACAAATACATGGAGATGGACGATTATGAGAAGCTGAAACGTCAAGGAATAATGTTCCAGCTCAATCTCGGTGCAATAGCCGGAGGCTACAGCAAAGACACGCAGCACAAAGCCGCCGAGCTGCTCAAGCGCGGCTATTACGACTTCGTAGGAAGCGACTGCCACAACCTGCGCAGCTACCAATCGGCCAACGAAGCGGGCATCCCTTCATCCATACTGAAAGCCATCCGCCAGATTCCGAACAAATTGTGACCGTCTGGCGTTTTTATTTTGTCAAATAATTTATAAAACACATTTACATATTATTATGAAAGCTTGTTTCATGGGATTAGGCTATATCGGTTTGCCCACGGCAATCATAGCCGCAAAGCACGGGATTGAAGTCACAGGAGTCGACATCAACCCGAAAGTAGTTGAAATGACCAATCAAGGAC
The DNA here is from genome assembly GCA_900550025.1 of uncultured Porphyromonadaceae bacterium. Classification (GTDB taxonomy): domain Bacteria; phylum Bacteroidota; class Bacteroidia; order Bacteroidales; family Muribaculaceae; genus Limisoma; species Limisoma gallistercoris. Next base: position 24,076 of record URQP01000015.1, read on the forward strand.
ACCTTCACATCATAGAGCCCGGAATGGAAGAAATGCTGCAGGAAGTGGTGAAATCCGGCGCATTAAAAGCATCAACGGCACCAGTGACCAGCGACGCATTCTTCATCGTCGTTCCGACTCCGTTCAAAGGCAATCACGAGCCGGACATATCTTATGTGGAAGCGGCAACCCGCACCATAATACCATTCCTCAAAGAAGGCGACCTTTATGTGATTGAATCGACATCACCGGTAGGCACCACCGACAAGATGGCCGCACTCATCTTCGAATTACGCCCAGAGCTGAAAGGAAAAATCCACATCGCATACTGCCCCGAACGCGTACTGCCGGGAAACGTCATCTACGAGCTCGTACACAACGACCGCGTCATAGGCGGCATGGACGAGGAATCGACAGACAAGGCCATAGAATTCTACAGCCAGTTCGTGCAAGGCACGCTCCACCGCACTAACTGCAAGACAGCCGAAATGTGCAAACTTACGGAAAACTCCTCACGCGACGTGCAGATTGCATTCGCCAACGAGTTGTCGTTAATCTGCGACAAGGCGGGAATCAACGTGTGGGAACTGATAAACCTCGCCAACAAGCACCCGCGCGTCAACATCCTCCAACCGGGATGCGGCGTAGGCGGGCACTGCATAGCCGTCGACCCGTACTTCATCACTGCCGACTTCCCCATAGAATCGCAACTGATAGCTAAGGCGCGAGAAGTCAACAACTACAAATCGTTCTGGTGCGCGGAAAAAGTGGAGAACGCGATGCTACGCTTCGAGCTCGACAACCACCGCAAGCCATGTGTGGCAATGATGGGACTCGCCTTCAAGCCGAATATCGACGACCTGCGCGAATCTCCGGCCAAGTATATCACCACGAAAGTGATGCAAAGCTGCAACAACGCCGACATCCTCGTAGTAGAGCCCAACGTCAAGGAGCACAAGGTGTTCAAGCTCACCGACTACAAAGAAGCCTACGAGAAAGCCGACATCGTGGTGTTCCTTACCGCCCACGACCAGTTCAAGACACTGCCGTGGCGCGACGACAAGATAATCCTCGACTTCTGCGGAATACACAAAAAATAGTTGAGTGTTGAAAGTTGAGCGTTGAGTGATTTTTATCTCGACACTCATTCCATCGCTCATCTCATAAGCGCTACAGCAATGTTCCTATTCGAGAAATTGAATGCATACCAACAAGCGAGGCTTTTGGTCATTCCTGTATATAAATTGATAGAACAATTTCCAGACAAAGAGAAATTCGGCTTGGCATCACAATTGCGAAGAGCCGTGACATCTGTACCGTCAAATATAGCAGAAGGCGTAAGCAGAAACGCTGCAAAAGACCAAGCCCACTTCATAGAAATAGCATACGGCTCATTAATGGAAACATTTTGTCAATTGAAGATAGCCGCTGATTTAGGATACATTAAAGCTGAAGAATTAAAAAACATAAAAGAAAACACTGAGAAAGTTGCACGGCTCCTGTCAGGATTAAGAGCCTCTATGCTGCAAAAAACAGATCAAACAAACTAATTAGATGCAAAACAAATCTCTCAACCCTCAACCCTCAACTCTCAACCACACGCCCAAGCGTGTCATGCTTGTTTTCGGGACCCGCCCCGAGGCCATCAAGATGGCTCCGCTCGTAAAGGAATTCCAAAAGCATCCCGGAGAGTTCCGCACCACGGTATGCGTCACCGGCCAGCACCGGCAGATGCTCGACCAAGTGCTTGAGATATTCGACATCCGTCCCGACTACGACCTCGACATAATGCGCCAGGGGCAGGATCTCTACGACGTGACCGCGCGCGTGCTGCTCGGCATGCGCGACGTGCTCCGTGAGTCGCGGCCCGACGTAGTGCTCGTCCACGGCGACACCACCACCAGCACAGCCGCCGCCCTCGCCGCTTTCTACCAGCAGATTCCGGTAGGACACGTAGAGGCAGGGCTGCGCACCCACAACATCTACAGCCCGTGGCCAGAGGAGATGAACCGCCAAATCACCGGGCGCATAGCCACCTACGACTTCGCCCCCACCCCGCTCAGCCGCGAAAACCTGCTGCGCGAGAACGTCGACGAAGCGAAAATCACCGTCACCGGCAACACCGTCATCGACGCCCTCTACTGGGTGGTCGACAAGATAAAATCCGACCCGAGCCTCGACAGCAAGCTCGAAGCGTCGCTCTCCGGCGCAGGCTACGACGTGGCGCGCCTCGACGGCGGGCGGCGGCTCGTCCTCATCACCGGGCACCGCCGCGAGAACTTCGGCGACGGCTTCATCTCCATGTGCCGCGCCATCAAGCATCTCACGGAGAAATACCCCGGAGTGGATTTCGTCTACCCGATGCACCTCAACCCCAACGTGCGCCGTCCCATCCACGAAGTGTTCGGCGACGACCTCGGCAACCTCGGCAATATGTTCTTCATCGAGCCGCTGGAATACCTGTCGTTCGTCTACCTGATGGAGAAATCCTCGATAGTGCTAACCGACAGCGGAGGCATTCAGGAAGAAGCCCCCGGACTGGGCAAGCCGGTACTCGTGATGCGCGACACCACCGAACGCCCCGAAGCTCTGTCAGCAGGCACTGTGAAACTCGTGGGCACCGACTTCGACAAAATAATCAGCGAAGTGTCCGAATTGATCGACGACCCCGCCGCCTACGACCGCATGTCGCGTGCCGTCAACCCCTACGGCGACGGCCTCGCCTGCTCCCGCATCGTCGCCGCCCTCCAACCCTGATGCGCCGCGACCAGCACCGCCAACCTCAAAAAACACTTTGAATGAAACTGAAATACTACATCTCCCTGTTCTTATACTACGCCATTCTGCAACACCTGCCAAACACCACTTTCCCTATGATAGGGCATCTGTGCAGGAAGTTGCGGTATTTGGCATGCCGCAACATTTTCAAGAAATGCGGCAAAAACATCGACATTTGCCGTAAGGTGCATTTCGGGCGCGGCACCGACATCGAAATTGCCAACAATTCAAGTCTCGGTCCTGATATGAAAATTCACAATACCAGTCTAAAGATAGGTAATTACGTGATTACTGCCCCCGGCATTCTCATTCAGGGGGGAGGACACAAGCACGATAGTCCATTGATACCTATAGGAATGCAAGGCAATCTACCAAAAAGCGAATTAGAGATTAAAGACGATGTTTGGATTGGCACAAGAGCCATCATCCTCGGCAACGTCCGAACAATAGGCACAGGAGCGATAATCGGAGCCGGCTCCGTGGTGACCAAGCCCGTTCCCGACTACGCCATCGTCGCCGGCAATCCCGCCCGCATAATCCGCTACCGCACAAAAGAAGAAACAAATTCACAAAATTAGACAGTCAACCCCACCGATGACCGACACCGCCGCCAACAACCGCCGCATAGCCAAAAACACCGTATTCCTGTACTTCAGGATGCTGATAACTATGCTGGTAGCCCTCTACACGTCACGGGTCATCCTCGACTCGCTCGGTATCGTGGATTTCGGCATCTACAACGTGGTGGGCGGAATGGTCACAATGTTCGCATTCTTCTCGTCATCGCTGTCGAACGCCACCCAGCGTTTCCTGAATTTCAAACTCGGAGAAAACGATGCGGAAGGGACAAACCACGTGTTCAATCTCAGTCTGCTGATTTATTTCATAATCTCCTTCGTGGTGCTAATCGCAGCCGAGATTATCGGGCTATGGCTGCTCTACAACAAACTTGTCATCCCTCCGGAACGCATGGACGCGGCATTCTGGGTGATGCAGGCCACCATCATATCCCTGTTCATCACCCTCAACGGCATTGTTTTCAATTCAATGCTGATTGCGAAAGAGAATATGAAGATATATGCCTACATCGGCATAATCGAAGCCTGTGCAAAGCTCGCCATAGCGTTCGCCATCGCCTACACACCTTTCGACAAGCTTAAAATGTATTCCGTGCTGCTGCTTGCCGTCACATTCTGCATCCAATCGTTCTATGCCATCGTATGCTACCGCAAATATGCTGAATGCAAATTCAAGCCACATTGGGACAGGACGCTCTTTACAGAAATGTTCAAATTCGCCGGATGGAACGGATTCAGCACCCTTATATGGGCAATCAACGACCAAGGCTCCAGCATATTGCTCAACATATTTTTCGGCCCGGCAGTAAATGCCGCCAAAGGCGTAGCCAATCAGGTAAACGGAGCGGTAAGCCAGTTTACCAACAACTTCTTCACGGCAGTACGGCCGCAGATTGTAAAATCGTACGCAAGCGGAGAGATCACGTACTTCAGGCAGCTCATATTCAACAGCACCCGGTTCTCCATATACCTCATGCTCCTCTTGTGTCTGCCTATAATCTACAAAAGTGAATATATACTCGGTCTATGGCTGGTCGATGTTCCAGAATACGCCCCAGGATTCGTCAACCTCATATTGTGCTACAGCCTCGTCTTCACTCTCACATGCCCATGGTGGGCAGCCATACAGGCTATCGGGAAATTGAAAAAATACATCTTGGTCGGCGACACCATCTATCTGATGGCATTCCCGGCAAGCCTTATATGCCTTTACCATGGAGCAGCACCGACCGTCGTGTTTAAATCGCTGATAATCGCACGGCTAATTTATTCAGTAGCAGTGATACGCATAACCGCGTCGTACATACCTTTCAGCTACAAAGAATTTTTCAAGACAACCGTGTTCCCCATAATTAAGGTCACACTCGCTTCTTTCTTCTGCATTTATTTTGTAAACCGGTTATTTCAAGATACATTTGCCGAGCTTATTGCGTTTGTCGCAGCATCCATAATCTGCACATCCGCAATAATCTTCCTGCTCGGACTAAAGCAAAACGAAAGGAGACAGACAATAAACAAAATAAAACGACTACTACACAGCAAATAGAAACGATATGATTCCAAAAATAATCCATTATTGTTGGTTCGGACGCAACCCATTGCCGCCGTTGGCAAAAAAATGCATTGCCTCGTGGAAAAAGCATCTCCCGGAATATGAAATAAAAGAATGGAACGAAGACAATTTCGATGTAAATATCATTCCATATACAAAAGAGGCATACAGCGCAAAAAAATATGCATTTGTAAGCGATTACGCCCGTTTTTGGATTCTGTACCAATATGGAGGATTATATTTCGACACAGACGTTGAAATTATCAGGCCAATGGATAAAATAATTGAACGAGGTGCTTTCATGGGATTAGAAAGGGATTACATGCCTGGAGCGACAGCGCAATGCGCTGTCGCTCC
>URQP01000016.1 GCA_900550025.1 uncultured Porphyromonadaceae bacterium
TGTCAAGTTTTGCTTTCACTCGGAATATGCAAGATTTGAAAAATCTCACAATCAGCAACAATGTGACATCACTTGGGAATTCCGCATTTTTTGGTTGCAATAATCTTGAAGCAGTGACGATACCGGAGAGTGTCACCACCATCGGCGATTCTGCTTTCAGCGGTTGTAGCGGGCTTACTTCTGTAACAATCCCTGATAATGTCTTATCTGTCGGCAGCTCTGCTTTTGCAAATAGCGGCGTCAAAGAATTGACAATTGAGGTTGGAGAAGAAACGATAAGCATTGGAGAAGACGCTTTTGACAGCTGCCCCATTGCAACTCTGAATCTCGGCAGGAACTTGTCAAGTTTTGCTTTCACTCGGAATATGCAAGATTTGAAAAATCTCACAATCAGTGACAATGTGACATCACTCGGAAGTTACGCGTTTTATAACTGTAATAGCCTTGAAACAGTTACGATCCCAAACAGTATTACTTCAATCGACCGTTACGTTTTCAATAGTTGTGATAACCTTAAAAGTGTGACGATTGGTGCCGGGGTGTTGTCGATAGGGTACTCAGCTTTTGACGATACTGATTTGACAAAAACAGTATGGCTGCCGAATACGCCTCCGGAGGGATATGAGGATATAAAATCCAAGTGCAACTATGTGGCCAACGAATCATATACACAATTAGACAATCAGACTGTTTACCCTTATCTTTCATCCATGTTTGAAACGGGCGGATTGAAATATGTGCCTGTAAGCCCGTCGGAGCGCACTTGCGATGCCATAGACTGCTCATACGATAAAACGACAGACATCATAATTGGTAAGACAGTTAACTACAAGGGCATTGAAATGACGCTGCTTGATGTAAAAGATTATCTATGTTATAACAATGATTCTATTAAGACATTGAGCATTAATGAATATGGAGGACGTATAGGTAGACGAGGTTTTCAGGATTGCACAAGTCTTGAATCAATAGAAATTCACAATATGGCAGACTGTATAGGCGACGCGGCTTTCTATAATTGCATTAATCTTAAAACTGTTGACATCAGCGGCGTAGGAGGCAATATCGGAGAAGGTGCTTTCTCTGATTGTACAAGCCTTGAAACGGTGAGCCTTAGTGATATAATGGGCGGTATTGGAAGCAAGTCTTTCTATAATTGTAAGAATCTCGACGGAATAGAAATTCCAAACACGGTGACAGGTATAGGAAGCGGTTGTTTCCAGAACTGCTCGTCTTTGGCATACGCCATAATCGGCTCGGGGGTAAAAGAGTTGCCTGACGACTGTTTATACGGCTGCTCATCACTGCCTGAAATCACGATACCGGCAACAGTGGAAAGCATAGGGAACAATGTGTTCTACGATTGCACATCATTGGCAAGGGTGGATATCGAAGACCGCCAAACGGTACTTAACTTGGGCTATAACTCTGATTATTCAAGCTCGGATCAAAGACCGTTGTTCTCCGACTGTCCTTTGGACTCGGTATATATCGGAGGCAACATCTCGTATGCCACAGACAGTGACAGAGGTTATTCGCCGTTCTACCGCAACACGAGCCTTAGAGCCGTGAAGATTACCGGCCAAGAAACGGAAATTTCGGAAAACGAGTTCTACGGCTGCACCGGCCTGACAACCGTCGAGCTTGGCGACGGCATAGAGAGCATCGGCAACTATGCGTTCTCCGGCTGCTCCGCATTAGACAGCTTCTCATTCGGCCATAGCGTGACGGCTATCGGCGAGGAGGCATTCTCCGACTGCACGGCAATGACCCGGCTTCAGAGCCGTGCTGAAATGCCGCCTTTATGCGGCAACCAAGCATTGGACGACATCAACAAATGGACGTGCGAGCTGTTCGTGCCGACAAAATCACTCGACGCTTACAAGGCGGCCGAGCAATGGAAAGAGTTCTTCTTCATCACAGGCGAGGATTACGACAAGCCAGGCAGTGTGGAAGATGCCGTATCGGAAAACGGCGGAGTGTCCGTTGCGACTTACCGAGACAGCATTGAAATCATCGGCGCGGACAATGCCATGATAACTATTTACAACACTAACGGACAGATTGTCTATAGCGGTACGGAAACTACCGTCGGCGGGCTTGCGCAAGGTATCTACATCGTGCAGGTCGGCGGACAGACTTTCAAGGTGGCGTTGTAATGTGGTTTCGCCACAGGTTATGTGGTTATAAGGTTACGGGGTTATGGGTTTTGCCATAGCCCCGTAACTTTTGTGTGACCGGTTGTCGCAAAGATACAGTGCGCACCCTCTATAAGGCTGATTCACATTCGCTTCCGCTCCTCTACGACTTCTACCGGTGAAAAGAAATTTGTCGGGAAATTGGTGGCGTTGGCGGAATTTTTATTACTTTTGGACTATAAAAGTATTAAATCAAAATTTATATGAATCTATTTGTGAAGAGAATGATGGCGGCGGTGATGCTGCTGTTTGCCATCGGAGCTTTTGCGCAACAAATGCCGCCGATGCCCGAGTTGACTGACTCGTTGGTGCGTACCGGCAAGTTGCCTAACGGATTGACGTACTACATACGTCATAACGAATACCCTAAAGGTCAGGCTGATTTCCACATTGCCCAGAGGGTAGGGGCTGTGCAGGAAGACGAGAACCAAAACGGTCTCGCCCATTTCTTGGAACACATGTGTTTCAACGGCACGAAGAATTTCCCTGACAAGCAGTTGCTTACGTGGCTGGAATCAATCGGTGTGAAATTCGGTATGAACCTTAATGCCCATACCTCGACCGACGAGACTGTATATGACATAACCAACGTGCCGGTGGCACGTGAGACGGTGGTGGACTCCTGTCTGCTCATACTTCACGACTGGGCCGACGCGCTGACCCTCTCTGACGAGGAAATCAACAAGGAACGCGGTGTGATTCACGAGGAATGGCGTATGGGCAACGGCGCGGTTTCGCGTATTCTCGACCGCCATGCGCCGGAGCTTTATCCGAATACGAAATACGCGACCCATAACGTTATCGGCAAGATGGAGATTATCGACAACTTCGAGCCGCAAGTGCTGCGCGACTACTACGAAAAGTGGTACCGTCCGGATTTGCAGGGCATAATCGTGGTCGGCGACATCGATGTTGACAAGGTGGAGGCAAAAATCAAGAAGATATTCTCTCCGATAAAAATGCCTGAGAATCCAGCCAAGTTCGAGTACAGTCTGGTTGGCGACAACGACGAACCGGTGGTGATTTCCGACAAGGACAAGGAAATGCCGTTCAACATTATTTTTATTGCGCAGAAATACGATTTGCTTCCGCGAGAATTGCGCAATACTGACGCGGCGTTGATGATTGACTATATGGACGATATGGTAGATGCCATGTTCCAGCAGCGGTTGACGGATTTGACGCTTTCTTCCGACGCTCCTTTCGCGGGAAGCTCTGTTGGTATGTCTACATTCCTTTACGCAAGTACTAAAGGCGCGCTGATGATGCAGGTGATGGTCAACGACAAGGGTTCGGAAGCTGCCTTGAGAGCTGCTCTGACGGAGCTGAAGAAAGTGCGTGAATACGGATTCACCGCTACTGAATACGACCGTGCGCGTGCGCAGTATCTAAGCGAGCTTGAGGCGAAATACAACAACCGCACTACGGATAAGAACAACGTCTATGCGCAGCGTTATATCAGCCACTTCATCAACAATACGCCGATTGTAGGCATCGACCAGACATACGCCAAGATGAAGGCTGTCGCCCCGATGATTCCGGTGGAACAAATCAATGCTTACATAAAAGAGATTATCACAGACAAGAATCTTGTCGTGATGTCGATGTGCCCGGAGAAGGAGGGCGTGGTTGTCCCGACAAAGGAGCAGTTGCAGAAAGTAATTGCCGAGGTCGAGGCGGCAAAAGTGGAAGCATACGTTGACAATACTGTGAACGAACCGCTTATGGCGGAACTTCCAAAGAAAGGCAGCATCGTGAAGGCTGATGTGAACACGGTTTTGGGCTATACGGAACTGACGTTGTCCAACGGTGTGAAAGTGCTTCTCAAACCGACTGACTTCAAGGAAGACGAGATACTGCTTTCTGCCGAGAGTGCCGGCGGCGCGTCGCTTTATCCGGCCGAGGACTATCCTAATGCAGTAATGTCTGCCGATATGATAGGCACTACCGGGTTGTCGAAATTCTCGTTTACCGATTTGCAGAAACTGCTTTCCGGTAAGAATGTCGAGCTTAATGTTTCTGTGGGTGACTATAAAGAGACCGTTTCTGGGAAATCGACCCCGAAAGATTTGGAAACGATGATGCAGCTTCTGTATTTGAACTTCACCTCTCCGAGAGAGGATGCGGAAGCATTCGCTACCGTGAAAAATATGGTGTTGTCGCAATTGCAGAATCTTGTGCATGACCCGCAATATGTGTTCAGCGACACATTGACCCACGTATTGTATGCCCACCATCCTAAGGCTATGGTTCAGAGTCCGGAAATGGTTTCCCGACTTGACTATGACCGTGCATTACAGATATATAAAGAGAGATTTGCCAACGCCGCGGATTTCACATTTGTAATAACCGGTAATTTCGATATGAACGAAATGCAGGGATTGGTTGAGCAATATATTGCTTCGCTTCCTTCCAATAAGAATTTCGAGAAAGCCGCCGATGACGGCAAGGATTTTGCCAAAGGTAATGTGCGCAAGCAGTTCACTATGAAGAATGAGCAACAGCTCGCCATGCTTGCCATGCTTTGGACCGGCGATTTGGATTACACGCTGGAAAACAAAGTGAAAGTGCAGATTGCAGGGCAATTAATGGCCAACCAGTTGCTCAACAGCGTGAGAGAGGACGAAGGAGCGGCATATAGTCCCTATTCAGTAGGCGACCTTCGCCAGACTTATAAGGATGGCTTCGTCATTCAGACAGCCTTTGGCGTGAATCCGCAGAAGAGCGAGTCGAGCGAGAAACTTACTATCAACAGCCTTGAAACATTGGCTAAGGATATTCCGGACGCGGAATTGGCCAAGATGAAGGAATATATGCTTAAGAAAGCCGATGAGAACGCCCATGAGAACAGATATTGGAGCGGCGTGCTTATGGATTATGCAACAGAGGGCGTTGACCTGTATACTGACTATAAGAATGTAATCAACAGTCTTACGGCTGAGGATATGGAGCAGTTTGTCGCTTCGTTGCTCGGTCAGGGTAACCGCTGCGAAGTGCTGATGCTTCCGTAGCCAAGCTGCATAGAACTGCGTTTAAATAGAAAAGAGGATGCTCATTGTGGCATCCTCTTTTTTTCGTTCTGCAAGTTTCGTGTCTTCTTGCTAATCCCCTAAATAGGATTTTAAAAGTCGGCTTTTTTGCCCTTTCAGTTTTCTGATAGCTTTTTCTTTGATCTGGCGTACACGCTCTCTTGTCAAGTCGAATTTTGCGCCGATTTCTTCCAGTGTCATTTCCTGACATCCGATTCCGAAGAACATTTTCAGGATTTCGCGCTCGCGGTCGTGCAGTTGGTTAAGTGCGCGGTCGACTTCCTTGGAGAGCGATTCTCTGTTGAGAGAAGCGTCTGCCATAGGGGAGTCCTCGTTGGTCAGCACGTCCAACAGACTGTTGTCCTCGCCTTCCACGAATGGAGCGTCCATCGAAATGTGACGGCCGGAAACTTTCAATGTGTCAGAAATTTTGTCAACTGGAATGTCCAATTGTTTTGCCAACTCTTCGGCTGACGGACGGCGTTCGTTTTCTTGTTCAAATTTCGACAAGGCTTTGCTTATTTTGTTAAGCGAGCCTACTTGATTGAGCGGCAATCTTACAATCCTCGACTGTTCGGCGAGGGCTTGCAGGATTGACTGCCTGATCCACCATACCGCATAGGAGATGAATTTGAAACCGCGTGTCTCATCGAATTTCTGTGCAGCTTTAATCAAGCCGAGATTCCCTTCATTGATTAAGTCCGGCAGGCTTAATCCTTGGTTTTGATACTGTTTTGCCACAGATACTACAAATCGAAGATTTGCGCGCGTAAGTTTCTCCAATGCCGCGTGGTCGCCGTTACGTATCCGTTGCGCAAGTTCTACCTCTTCTTCTACGGAGATAAGATCCTCACGTCCAATTTCTTGTAAATACTTGTCGAGCGACGCACTTTCGCGGTTGGTGATTGATTTTGTAATCTTTAGTTGTCTCATTCTACTTATAAACGCGTTTTAGCTGCAAAATTACTAAAAATGAAACAAACGAATGGCAAAAAAGTGCGATTAAGTTTGCGTAAATAAATAAAATTTTACTTTTATTTGCAATGTGGCGCAAAAAAGTCCGGGATAGACTATTACGACTTATCCCGGACTTTGATGTGTTATTGTTAGTGCTCTTATTCTTCTTCGGCGAGCGGCACTGCCATGTATCCGCGTTTTCCAGTCGGGTACAGGCCGGTGATGAACATTACTTTGTTTGGCGAAGAGTCGCGCATTATCTCGTTGTAAATCCGTTCCACATCGCTTTGCGAATTTACAGGAACATCGTTAATAGAGAGGATGATGAAGCCTTCTTTGATTCCGGCGTCTTTGAACTTGCCTGCTTTCAGGCCTGCAACCTGCACGCCTCCGCTGATGCCGAGTTGCGCCTTTGTCTTGTCGGAAACTTTCTTGAACGCACATCCGAGTGCCGTGAAATCGCTGCTCTTGGTCATTGTGGTGTTGCCCTGCGTGTTCTTGAGGGTAGTGGTGACAGTCATTACCTTTTCACCGCGGTAGAGTTTTATTGTCACTTTGTCGCCCGGATAGAGACGGCTCATTGTTTCCTGCATTTCTGCCGAATTGCGTACTTTCGTGCCGTTCATCTCAGTGATTATGTCACCCGATTCTATGCCTGCTTCTTTCGCGGAACTCATATCCTCAACACTGTTGACATAAATGCCTTCGTTGACAGGCGAGTCAATATCCTTTTGCTCTTTCAGTTCAGGAGTAAGCTCGATGAATGTGATACCAAGCACGGCGCGTTGCACAGTTCCGTATTTCATAATGTCGGTTATCACCTTTTGAACGATGGATGTCGGTATAGCGAAAGAGTATCCGGTGTAGTTGCCTGTTTGTGAGTAGATGGCAGTGTTGATGCCTACAAGTTCGCCTTTCGTGTTGACGAGCGCGCCTCCACTGTTGCCCGGATTGACGGCGGCATCAGTTTGGATAAATGCGTCAATTCCCATCTGGCGGCTGTGGGTGGGGGAGCCGATACTCCGGGCCTTTGCGCTGACTATGCCGGCGGTGACTGTCGATGTGAATCCGAACGGATTGCCCACGGCAAGAACCCATTCTCCTACTTTGAGGTCGTCGGAATTGCCGAATGTGATGGCATTCAGCCCGGTTGCGTCTATTTTAAGTAATGCAAGGTCGGTGGCGGCATCGGCACCGATTACCGTAGCGTTGTACGACTTGTTGTCGTTGAGTGTCACTTCCAGCTTTTCAGCGCCTTCAATAACGTGATTGTTGGTCACGATATAGCCGTCTTCCTTGATTATCACACCTGAGCCGAGTCCGAGCTGGCGCGGTTTTGATTCCTGTTGGCGGCGTTGGCTGTTGCCAGCTCCCGGACCGAAGAAGAATTCGAAGAACGGGTCGCTGAACGGCGATATGCTTTGCTGGCGTGGCGTCGCGAAGCTTTTTATGCTGACAACACAATCAATCGTGTTTTTTGCCGCTTCCGTGAAATCTGTTTCTGCCGCCGGTGTGCCTGTGGCGGTTTTTATAAAAAAGTTTTCTTCATTATTGCCTTCACTGCCCCACAACATCGGTGATACTGTGATTAATGCCGCTGTTGTCAATGTGGCGAGCATTAGTTTCTGATTTGTTATTTTCATAATACAAATATTAAATTGGTTTCTAATTTAACAATCTCAATCGTTAAAATTAACGATTTGACGTGGCTAAATTACAGCTAATTTTTTTAGCTTGGCAATAATCTGTATTACATTTAAGAATATTTAATCTATAAGTCAGGCAAATTGTCCTGTTTGCAAACTAACTATAACAAACGTGCCATATTGTCAACTGCTGCTTTCGATAATTGCGTTTCACTCTCCGTCGGCGATTTCTGTCAGTTCCCTCATCTCCTTATATTCGAGCCATTCGGGGTCTTTTTCGGCGTATATTTCGAGCGGGAGAAGCTCGAAATCGGCAAGGGCTTGGTTGAGCATATATTGGAATTTGCGGGGGTTGAGTGTGTAGAGTACCCAGTTGCGCTGGCCGTCGCCAGTGTAGATGCCGGTCATTACGGCCGCCTCGTCTTTCTTGAATATGCCGTTGATGGCGTCGGTCACCTGTTCCATCAGCGACGAGGTGTCGAAGTCGGGCATGCCTCCTTTGTCGGGTTGGTATTTCCATGTAATTTCGATGCGGTCGTTGAACTTTCCGGAGTTCATCGCCGGTTCCACGTTGCGCCGTCCTGTCACCATTATCAGGTTTCCGTTGTCGCTTTCGGTAGGTGTTGTCCACCATTCGTCGCCTATCTTAAGTTTTGTCATTGTCGTAGAATATTTGTGCCAAGTTACGGATAAAAAACTGTTTTCCAAAATTTAGCCTGTCAAAACGTATTCATAAGCATACTTTTTATAACTTTGGGGAAATTTTGAAACGTATGGATAACAGCAAAGATACAAAGACTCAGTTTGAACACGTGATTTCCGTTTGCCGTGACATATTTGTGAAAAAGCTGCACGATTATGGGCCTTCGTGGCGGATAATGCGTCCGGAGTCGATAACTGACCAGTTGTTGATAAAGGCTAACCGCATCAGGACATTGGAGACAAAAGGCAACGCGATGGTTGACGAGGGGATACGTCCGGAATTCATCGCTATAGCCAACTATGGCATAATCGGTTTGATACAATTGGCGCTTGGCTTCAGCGACGATGGCAAGGACATATCTCCGGAGAAGGCGGTGGAGCTATATGACACGTATATGAAGAATACAGTTGAGCTTATGCTTGCCAAGAATCACGACTACGACGAGGTGTGGCGGTCGATGCGTGTCAGCTCGTACACCGACATTATCCTGACGAAGATTTACCGCACCAAACAGATAGAGGACAACAAGGGGGAGACGCTCGTTTCGGAAGGCGTTGACGCCAACTATATGGATATGGTCAACTATTCGTTGTTCGCCTTGATAAAATTGGAATATGGCGGATAGTATATCCAAGCAGATGGCTTTCTTGCAGAAACTCCGTCCTTTTGCCGTAGTCGCGTTGCGCTGGGCGGTCGGTGCTGTCTTTATCTTTTCCGGATTGGCGAAAGGAATCGACCTTTGGGGGGTGATATATAAAGTCTCTGACTATCTGGACGCTTTCGGCTGGGAGTGGGCGATGCCTTATGTCGATGCGGTTTCCGTAATGGTTCCTGTGGTGGAATTTACTATTGGAGTCCTGTTGTTTGCCGGGTCGTTCAGGAGGGTGTCCGTGTGGTTGGCGTTGGCAATTATGGCGTTTATGCTTCCGCTAACTGCTTATATAGCCATTTACGAACCTGTAGCCGATTGCGGATGCTTTGGAGAGGCTTGGGTCATATCAAATACAGCCACTTTTTGGAAAAATGTAGCCATAACTTTGGCATTAGTTTTTCTTCTATGGAAGAACCGGACTGTCAGGAGCCTGTATGGCCCGGCTGTACAGTGGCTTACAGTGGTGTTTCCAGTAGTGTATCTGTTGGTGGTGATGGCCATCGGTTATAAGAGCCAGCCGTTGATAGATTTCCGTCCATATAAGACAGGCACCTATATAATAGGGGAGCATGGAGGGACTGACGGGGTTGAGTATAGTTTTGTCTATGAAAAAGATGGGGTGCGGAAACAGTTTCCGTTAGAAAATCTGCCCGACACTACATGGACATTTGTGGATAGGAAAGAGCATGTTCCAGATACTGTGGTAAATGCCGGGAAAACTGTGAACCGGATTGCTTTTTTTGACGGTGATTATGATGTGACCGATGAGGTACTGCCAGAGGAAGGCGATGTGCTTTTGCTGCTTATTCCCGACCTTTCTGAAGTGAATGTGGCTTCTACGTTCCGTATTAATGAGATGTATGAATCGTTGTCGGATTCGGGTATTATGATGATTTGTCTTACAGGCGGCTCTGACAGTGAAATATCGGACTGGCGGGAAATGTCCATGGCAAGTTATCCTATATATAAGATGGATGATATGGTGATTAAAACGATGGCCCGTGGCAATCCTGCACTGGTGCGTGTCAACGATGGCATGATTGTGTGGAAAATGTCGTTGGATGCGGTGGACTTGACCGATATACATAAAATGGATGTCGAGTCTGGAGATGGCTTTAGCGCTTTAGTCGGTCTGACTGCGCTTCTGATTCTTTTGATGGCTATTTTGCTTGTGGTCAATCGTACGCCCTTGCTTGTAAAATTTACTATACGCTTAAAAAAGAACAGAAAAAAGAAGTAACTTTGCAGTGCAATTAATATGTCATTTTTAAATTTAAAAAATATGAGAAAAAACATTGTTGCAGGAAACTGGAAAATGAATACCACTCTTCAGGAGGGTATCGAGTTGGCAAACGACGTAAACGAGGCTTTGAAGGCGCGTACTCCGAATTGTGACGTGGTTATTTGTGTGCCTTTCACCCATTTGGCTTCAGTAAATGCCGTTATTGATACTGAAAAGGTTGGCTTGGGTGCTGAGAATTGCGCTGATAAGGCAAGCGGGGCATATACTGGTGAGGTTTCGGCTGCCATGGTCGCTTCTACCGGCGCGAAATATGTAATTCTTGGACACTCTGAACGCCGTCAATATTATCATGAGACTGCAGAGACATTGAAAGATAAAGTGGAGTTGGCTCTTGCAAACGGTCTTACTCCGATATTCTGTATCGGCGAGGTGCTTGAAGAGCGTGAAAACGGCACTTATTTTGATGTCGTAAAGGCTCAGGTGGAAGGCTCTTTGTTCGGTCTGTCGGCAGAAGATTTCGGCAAGATAATCCTTGCTTACGAACCGGTTTGGGCTATCGGCACTGGCAAGACCGCGACTGCGGATCAGGCAGAGGAAATACATGCTTTCATCCGTAAGACAATCGCTGGCAAATATGGGGATGCTGTCGCTGAGAATACTTCTATCCTCTACGGTGGTAGCTGCAAGCCTTCAAATGCTAAGGAACTGTTTGCAAAGCCTAATGTCGACGGTGGTTTGATTGGCGGTGCCGCTTTGAAGGCCGATTCGTTCATGGGCATTGTTGATGCGTTCTAAAATTAAGTTTCTTTCATAATTGTTATAGCGGACTACGGTGGTGAATGAAAATTTCACTAATTTTGTAGTCCGTTATTTTTATGTGTAAATGAAAGCGATTTTATCAATATTGTTGTCGATGGCGTTGGCCGGGGCGGATGTGTATGCGGAGGATATGTCCGGAGTAGTCCGTGAGGAAAGAAGCATAGTTGACAGTTTGTCTGTGCGTTCGGAGGGACGGATTACCGTTGCTCAGCCTTGGGCGTTGGCTAAACGTGTGGAGCGTGATACGACGACTGTCGGAGATGATGCCGGAAGCCGTACGGAACTGCGCCCGGGCACAATGGTGGTGCATAAGGCTGGTTATCGGATACAGGTGTATTCCGATAATAACCAGCGTATGGCAAGAGCCAATGCGGAGAAGATAGCATCGCAGATTTCAGCGGAATACCCTTTGCTGGGTACTTATCTGGTATATAAAGCGCCTTATTGGCGGTTGAAAGTCGGTGATTTTTTAACTCGTGAAGACGCTGTTGAAATGATGGCGGAGCTGAAAAAGTCATTTGGCAGGATTTCTGGCGAGATGATAATTGTCAGGGACAGGATTAATATAATTGAATAATGGTTCAAAAGAAAATTGATAATTTGGATTATTCCGTAGTCGAGCAGATTGCGGAGCATTATAAAAGCATATTGGAGTTGATAGGTGAGGATGTCGACCGCGACGGTTTGAAAAAGACACCGATGCGGGCTGCCAAGGCATTGGCCTATCTGACATCCGGCTATCGCCGCAATCCTGCCGCCGTTCTGCGTTCGGCGATATTTGAATATTCGGGGTCGAAGATGGTGATTGTCCGCGATATAGAGTTCTATTCTTTGTGCGAGCATCATATACTCCCTTTTTATGGGCATATCTCCATTGGCTATATCCCGGATAACGGCATAGTGGGGTTGAGTAAGATTGCCCGGCTGGTGGAAGTGTTTGCCCGGCGGTTGCAAGTGCAGGAGCGTTTGACAAAGGAGGTGTGCGACGCGTTGACGGATATATTGAATACGACCGGTGTCATTGTCTATTGTGAGGCAGAGCACCTTTGTATGAAGATGCGGGGGGTCGAGAAGGAGGACAGTGTCACTTCTACCATTGAATATAGCGGCGTGTTCAGCGAGTCGGCTTATCGCCAAGAATTCTTTAATTTGCTCCACATAAAACGTTAGTATTGCTAACTGCATTGAGACTTAGCTTGTTATAAATAATGCTTGATTTTTTGCAGAAAAAACATTTTTAAATACTTGCGAGATTGAAAAAACATATCTATCTTTGCATCCGCAAAAGGGGCAAGTCCGCGATGCGAACGCGAAAATAGCTCAGTTGGTAGAGCACGACCTTGCCAAGGTCGGGGTCGCGGGTTCGAGTCCCGTTTTTCGCTCTTGAAATGTTGGAAAGTCCGGGTGGCGGAATTGGTAGACGCGCTACTTTGAGGGGGTAGTGGGCATTCGCTCGTGTGAGTTCGAGTCTCATCCCGGACACTTTTGCAGAATGGCGCTTTCGTCTAGCGGTTAGGACGCGGCCCTCTCACGGCTGAAACACGGGTTCGATTCCCGTAGGCGCTACAAAATCGAAGGAATGGAATCACAATGGTTTCATTCCTTTTTTTATACCTTGCTTTTATGAATAATTATTATAAAGTACGCTTTGATTTGAATCCTTGCACGGAGACGGAGACTGATGTGCTGGCTGCATTGTTGTGCGATGCCGGTTTCGAAAGTTTCGAGCCTGATTGCAAGGGTGTGTCGGCCTATATACGGCAGGAGCTTTATGAGCCCTCTGCTGTCAACGACGCTATTGCCGCTTATCCGTTCTCGTCTTCCATAAAGGTGACGGAAGAATTGATAGAGGGGCAGGACTGGAACAGTGAATGGGAGAAGCACTATTTCAAGCCGATAGTGTTCGAAGACATGTGTGTTGTGCATAGCTCGTTCCATACGGATTATCCCAAAGCGGAATATGACATAGTTATTGACCCTAAGATGGCTTTCGGCACAGGACACCATGAGACAACGTCCTTGATGATACGCCGTATCCTTTCCGCTGATATGCGCGGGAAGAATGTGCTTGATATGGGCACCGGTACCGGGATACTTGCGATTCTTTCGGCGATGCGTGGCGCGGGTAATGTGGTAGGTGTGGAAATCGACCCTCCGGCGTATGAAAATGCCAAAGAAAATGTAGCGGTTAATGGCGAGGAGCGCATCGACATCCGTTTGGGTGGCGTTGATGCGGTTAAAGAAGTAGAGTATTTCGATTATGTGCTTGCCAATATCAACCGCAATATAATACTCGCCGACATCGGCAGCTACGCCAAATCCTTGAAGAGTGGCGGCACGATGCTGCTTAGCGGTTTTTATATTCATGACGTGGATATGATTGTCGAGGCAGCCGGAAAATACGGATTGCAAAAGCTGTCCGTGCTGTCGCAAAAAGATTGGGCGAATCTGATGCTCATAAAATTATAAATAGGAGAATCTGTTTTATATTATTGCGGTTCTTCGTAACTTTAGGCGGTTTTATGGGGAATCGTATGAGAAAGAACATAATATTCATAGGCATGTCGTTTCTGCTTGCCTCGGTCTTGTACCCGCAGGACAGGCAGTTGATGCAGGAATCGGATTCATTGTTTGCCGCCGGAGTAAAACTTTATAAGCAAGGAAAGTATGAGGAGGCGGTGCCGCTGTTTGCCGTGAGCGACAGTATGGATAAAGCCGAAATGGATTCTGCGGACGTGCGTAGGGACTATTCCGCGATGTGGCTGGCTCATTGCTACAAGAATCTGGGGCAAACGGAAAAGGCTGACAGCATTTATTCGCCGTTGTATGACGCTCCGGTTGACCGCCGGTTGACTGTCGTGTCCGATTCTCTTACTAATCTTGCCAACAGGTCTGATTCTTTGGCACAAAAAATAGCGTTGCTCAAGAAAGTGGCTGCTGTGGAGGCTAAGGAGCTCGGGGAGGCACATTATTGGAGGAAAAACACAATATGTAATCTTGCTTATAACCAGTTGTTGGCAAAAGATACTGCCGGCGTATCGGAAACATTCGATGAAATATGCCGTATTTCGACGTTGAATAATTCTTTGCGTTTCGATGACGATTTGCTTTGGTATATATTTGCATTCCTCACGAATGACATTTCTGCGGAGGGGTATTCTGCCATACGTGACAAGATGATTTATATTACGTCGTTGTCTAAGGCGGAGACTGACGGCTCGTTGTGGAGTTCGTTGTTGTCAATTAAGGTCATGTCTTTGCAGAATGAGGGAAGATATGATGATGCTTATGCGCTGGTAGAGGAGGCATACGCCGGAATGAGGACAACCGGTGTGGTCAATGCGAATATGTTCGAGATTAGTTCATTGTTGGGGACGGCGTTGGCACGGAAGTTTATGCAATCGAAAGACACAACTGAGCGTGACGGCATAGATAAGCGGCGGATGTGGCTTTATAATGATATGCTTGAGATGTCGGAACGGTTGTGGGGGAATAAATCGTTCGAGTATGGTGTTGTGTTGAACAAGATTGCGAATACCAATTTGGGTATGGGTAAGGCTCTCGACCGTGAAAAGGGCAGGCGGATGTTGCTTCAGGCGTTCGACTTGATAACAGATTCTGCAAATGTTGTGTCGCATCCTTTTGATGCGGTGTCTGTTATGGAAGGAGCATATCATCCTTTTGACGTGGCCGGAGCGGGAGAAGAGTTTGTTGAATATTCATGGAGAGTGGTGAATATTATAGAAAAAACTTTTGGTAAGGATTTGATTGATATTTCCGGTTTGAAAGGGCGTCTTGCCGATGAACTTTGCAGTTCCCGGAATGTAGAATACAGGAAACAAGGGATAGCTATTTACACAGAATTAATAGAATCTAATTCCGGTAATCCTCGAAAATTGTTGGATTATTTGAAAGACCGGGCTTTCCGATACCGTTTGATGAAGGAATATGATAAGTCGTTAGCCGATTATTTGCGGGTGGATTCATTATATGAGTCGGCAGTGCCTGTAAATGATTTTCAGGAAGAGTCGTACAGGATAGATGTCTATAGGGATATAGCGGAATGTTATTTGGGACTTGCAGACACTGCGGATTTTCAGAAATATAAAGAGCGGTATTGCCGCTTGTCGGAGAGTTTGATAGACAGGATTGTGAGAGGGGAGGTGCAACCGGTAGGCTCTCCGTTTGACGACGATTTCAAGCTTCAGATAATCAAAGGATATGCCGATTATTTTTTCATGTCCCTTAACACATTGTCGTTGGATTGCGGTAAAGCCGAGAAATATTACAAATTGTGTCTTGATGAATTGACAAAATCGAATCCTGCGATGGCTTCCCGCGGAGAGCTTGAACGCCAGATATATACATATTTGACACATATTTATATCTATGAATATGATTTCGCCAATGGCTATGATTATGCTATGAAATTGATACGCAGCGCAAAGAGGGATGATGATTCGTATGGATATGCTCGCGGATTGGATTTGTTGTCCGACCTCTACGAGCGGGTGTCGGTCGAGCCGGAGCTTTCGCTCGGCTACAAATTGCAGTCTTGCGAATTGCAGAGCGAGGACTTGGTGCACAACCGCAACGCGATGCTTAAAGAGCAGTTCATTACGACTTATGACGCCATTCTTTATGAATGGACTAAATGTGCCGATTTGTATAATTATTTAGGTGACGCAGCAGGGGTGGATAAATGCTACGGACGTTTGTTGCACTATATAGAGCTTCTTGACGGGAAAGAAAGCCCGAATTATGCGGAGAAAGTGTACGAATGGCTTAGTCTGTATAAGATACCGTCATTGAGGCGAAGGGATGATGGCTTAGAGGAAGCGCGCACGTATTGCGACTCGCTCGCTTCGTTCTATGGGCATAACAGGCATCTGTTAGAAAGGTGGCCGTTCTATAATTATTATGATATTGGCAGGGAATACTATCTCTTGGGTGATACGACTAAGGCTGCAGAATATTATGACATTTATGGACAGGAATTGCGACAGAAATATCCGACGGATTATCAGAGCAGGATTGAGTATCTCGATTTGATGAAGGCTAAAGTGTATTTGCTCGACCGCAAGGATAGGGTTGACGCTTTCAAGGCTTTGGAGGCAGGATATGCTGGGCTTTTGCCGGAGCATCGTTCGGAATACATATCATTGTTGAGTTCCATTGCTTCGGAGTATTCGTCGGCGGGCGACAAGATGATGGAGATGGAATATTGTAGGAAGATATTGGATGTAAAACCTGATAATAGATATTCGGCGCTTAATTTGTTTGAAAAATATAGGGAGACAGGGATGTATGCGGAGATTCTTCCTATGTTCGACAAAGTGTCGGCCGATACCCGGAAAAGTCTGTTGGAAGAATTCAAGTCACAGCCTGCGGAGTATAGGGAAAATATGTGGCAATCGTATGCCGATGTTCCTTTCTCGCTGGGCGAGCCGCTGGCGGAGATGTTCGGTGACAGTGTCTCGGCTACTACGATATATAATAACCTGTTGATGCGCAAGAATTTCCTTCTGAACGCCTCGATAAGCGCGGAAAACCTGATAAAGACCGAGGGCGATAGTCTTTTGCTTGCTAAATACGACCGTATGGTGGCCATCCGCGATGCCCTTAACGGCAGTGATGCTGATTCGATAACGGATATGGGGCATACGATGTCGCGTGAGCAGGCCGGGAATCTCGTGAGGCGTTTCAATCAGGAAATAATGCAACGCGCCGCCATTTTGGGTGACTATACGGAGTCGTTGTTCGTGGAGTGGGAGGCTGTGCAGGAAAATCTGCGTGCTGCGGATATGGCAGTGGAGTTCACGAGGTATGTATCTTTTGATGGCGATGTATCCTATGGGGCTGTCGTTTTGCAGAATGTTGGAAAGCCGGTTTTCATACCGTTGTTTAAAGAAAATGAATTGAAAGAGATAAACAAATCGCTCTATTATAGCTCCTATAGCTTGTATGATTTGGTATGGAGACCGTTGGAAAGTTATTTGAAAGATAAGACCAGTGTTTATTTCTCTCCTGACGGATTTTTATACAGCATAGGAATAGAAAACATACCGTCGCCGGCTGGAAATCATCTGATGTCGGAACAGTATGACCTTTACCGTCTTTCTTCTACGCGCGAATTGGTCAACAGGGGCGATAGTGTGGAATTGGAGTCTGCTGCCATATATGGCGGGATAAAATACGATACGGATGTGGCTGTCATGGTTTCGGACAGCAGGAAGTACCGTAACCGTGATCTGTTGGCAAGCACATCGGCGATTGCCGATTCGTTGAACTTGCGTAGCGGGGTACGCTATCTTCCGGCCACTATGGAAGAGGCCGTGGATATTGACACCAAATTAGAGAAGATTGAAGTCAATCCGGAATTGTTTACAGACACTGTCGGCACGGAAGCTTCGTTCAAGGATTTGTCCGGGCGGAAAAAGAATCTTTTGCATATAGCCACGCACGGCTTCTATTGGACGGAAACGGAAGCCCGCCGGTTGGGAGGATTGTCATTCTTGAATATGGCAGACGACAACGCTGTCCGTTATTCTGAAGACAAGGCTTTGACACGTTCCGGACTGCTCTTGGCCGGTGCAAACAATGCTTTGATGGGCAGGCCGTTGCCAGAAGGTGTGGATGACGGAATACTCACCGCCAAGGAAATTTCACGGCTCGATTTGCGCGGGCTCGATTTGGTGGTGCTTTCCGCTTGCCAGACCGGGCTGGGGGAGATAACTGGCGACGGGGTGTTCGGATTGCAGAGAGGGTTCAAAAAGGCGGGTGCAAATACGCTGCTTATGAGCTTATGGAGCGTTGACGACGATGCTACACGCTTGCTGATGACGCGGTTTTATGAGAATTACATATCAGGTATGACCAAGATGGAATCGCTCCGGGAGGCGCAAACTTATGTGAGGGATTATGTGATAGAGAAAACAGTGACGGTAGGCAGCGGCAAGCGGCCGATAACGGCTATGGAGAAAGAACAGGCGCGCAAGCGCAAGCCGCAGACGGTGGTCAGGAAAATACGCCCCTACGCCGACCCCAGATACTGGGCCGCCTTCATCCTCCTTGATGCCCTGTAAGCTCTGAATATTTCCATTTATGAAAATTTATGTATTCCATAAAAATAAAAATTGAAGGTATGACTAATTATAATCATTAAATTTGCATTCAAAGCAACTTTGAATAAGATGTACGACTATGAGCAACACCCAATTTAACGAGAATACCAGAGTACAAGTTCCGGCGGCACTCCATTTGAGCAAATTGGGATATATTTATTTGTATAACATCAAGGAATAAGCATCATGGCAAACGAAATAAAATTTCTACTTTACAATATGCCCGAAGAGGAGGGCAAAGTGCAGGTCGTCATCAAAAATGATACGATTTGGTGTACTCAAAAGGCAATGGCTCAACTCTTTGGAGTTGATAAATCTGGAATCAGCCGTCATATAGCCAACATATACAAAGACGGTGAATTATCTCCCGATACGACAGTTGCAAAAATTGCAACTGTCGTGAACAGAGGTATAAGAGGAGAGGTTGAAGAGCTTGTTGATTTCTACAACCTCGATATGATTATCTCCGTCGGGTATCGTGTAAATTCCACAAAAGCTACCCGATTTCGTCAGTGGGCAACAAAGATACTTAATGAGTATATACGTAAAGGTTTCGTATTGGATGATGACCGGTTAAAGCAAGGAACGGCAATGTTCGGCAAGGATTATTTCCGCGAGTTGCTTGAAAGGGTACGCTCCATTCGTGCGAGTGAACGGCGTATCTGGCAACAGATTACGGATATTTATGCCGAATGCAGTACAGACTATGACCGCAACTCTCCGACAACAAAAGAGTTTTACGCAATGGTGCAAAACCGCTTCCACTATGCGATTACCGGACAGACAGCAGCTGAAATCATTTACACCAAAGCAGACCATACCAAAGAACACATGGGGCTGACCACGTGGAAGAACTCTCCCAAAGGACGGATCCTCAAATCTGATGTATCAATAGCGAAGAATTATTTGGACGAGAAACAAATCCGGCAATTAGAGCGCACGGTAACTTCTTATTTTGACTATATAGAAAATCAAATTGAGCGTCAAAACCCTTTCTCTATGGAGCAATTCGCCGCAAGCGTAAACAAGTTCCTGACGTTCAATGATTATAAAATCTTGCCCGACAAAGGGAGTATATCCTCGGTGCAAGCAAAAGTAAAGGCAGAAAGTGAGTACGACATATTCAATCGTACGCAACGCATCGATTCCGACTTCGACAAAGAAGTAAGGAATATGTTGGGGAAATAACGTTGTGTTTAGGCATATTGGATTATCGAAAAGGGTACGATCCGGAATCCCAATATAATCCTTAATAAACAGGTGTTCCAGTTTATAGGAACGTCTATATGTAAATCGTCATTCCACACTATTGCTCCACCGCTTGATTTATACGTCTTGCCATCCTTATCAGGGAAATCAAATTGCACAAACCAATAGTCGTAAAGTTGCTTCGCCGTATTCTCTAAATTATCATTTATCGACATTGAATGTTGGTTGTCACCTAATGGAGATATCCTTTACTTCAGGATGGCATCGGCGAGGGAGGAGCCGCGGAGGAACGCGGAGGAATCCATACGCTTTTTCCCTGACTGCTGGAGCGAGAGTATTTGCAGGTAGTTGTCCGAGCAAGCCACGTAGATGTTGTTCTTATCGGTCTTTACAGTCCCGTGTATCGCTCCGTTTGCCTGCATTCCGGTTATCGTAGTTTCGAATATTTTCAGTTGGTGTTCCTTGCCGTCTTTCTCGAATGTGCTCCAAGCGGCAGGATAGGGCGACAGACCGCGCACCAGATTGTGAATTTTTTCAGCTGGGTTGTTCCAGTCGATGTGGCACGTTTCTTTGAAAATCTTAGGTGCGGGTGTCGGTGCCGCGCCTTGGCATAGCTGGTCTTGTGGGATTGTCGTCACTGTCCTTGCTATGATGGCGTCGACTGTCTCGATTACCATATCCGCACCGAGTGTCATTAGCTTGTCGTGGACGGTGCCTACGTTGTCGCTCTCTTCTATGGCGATTTTTTTCTGTTGTATGATGTCGCCGGTGTCGATTTCGTGTTTCAGGAAGAATGTCGTTACTCCTGTCTCCTTGTCACCGTTGATTACAGCCCAGTTGAGCGGCGCCGCCCCGCGGTATTTGGGCAGCAATGAGGCGTGGAGGTTGAATGTGCCGTATTTAGGCATCTGCCATACCACTTCCGGCAGCATGCGGAAAGCTATCACTATGAACAGGTCGGCGTTTATGCGACGCAGCTCGTCGACAAAATCGTCCGCTTTCAGTTTCTCAGGCTGCAATACGGGGAGATTGTGGGCAACGGCATATTTTTTCACGTCGGATTGCAGGATTTGCTGTCCGCGTCCGGCGGGTTTGTCGGGCATTGTCACTACGGCCGCTACATTATAGCCGCCTTCTACTAATTTATCCAAACTTGCCACGGCAAACTCCGGAGTGCCGAAAAATACTATCTTGAGGTCTTTTTTTGTCATTTTCTTGTGATTGTTTTAGTTGTTAGTCGTCAGAATAGTGCCTAAGCACGCGCCTGTAGGAATTGAATATCTTGGATTTCGAGACGAATCCTATGTATTTTCCGTCGGCATCTACTACCGGCAGATTCCACGCGTTTGTACGGTCGAACGTTTTCATCACGTTTTCCATATTCTCGTTAATCTCGATTTTTGCCGGCGGCATGCTCATGAATTTGCGCACATACATTTTGTCGTACAAATCGGGGCGGAACATGATGTTGCGTATGTCATCGAGCAGGACAACGCCCAATAGCGTGCCGTCTTTATCCGTCACGGGGAACAGGTTGCGGTTCGATTCCGAAATTGCCTGTACCATCTTGCGCAGGCTCATGTCGGGATGCACTTCGATGAACCCTTTTTCTATTACGCTGTCCATTTTCAGAAGCGTCAGCACGGCCTTGTCCTTATGGTGCGTGAGCAACTCTCCACGTTTGGCAAGACGCATGGTGTAGATGCTGTAGGGCACGAATATCTTTATCGTGCAGTAGGATATTGTCGATACAATCAGCAAAGGCAGGAACAGCTGGTAGCCGCCTGTCATTTCAGCCGTAAGGAAGATTCCCATCAGCGGGGCGTGCATCACGCCCGACATCACGCCGGCCATTCCCATCAGCGCGAAATTCTTGCATGACAATTCCGAGCCGTCGGGATTTAGACCTAACGTGTTCAAAAGAAAGGCAAAGAAAAATCCCACCATACATCCAACGTAAAGCGACGGCGCGAACGTACCGCCTACTCCTCCGCCTCCGTTGGTTGCGCTCGTGGCGAATACCTTTGTCAGGATAATCATTAACAGGAACAACAGCACGAACCACACGTTGTCGCGGAATCCGTAGAACACACTGCCGTCGAAAAGCGACGACGGCGAGCCGTTGAGCAGTTCTGTAATAGCTCCGTAGCCTTCTCCATAGAGCGGAGGGAAACAGAATATCAATCCGCTTAGCACCACCGAGCCGAAAGCGAACTTCACCCAATAGTTTTTTATCCGTGAAAAAATATTCTCCATAAACCCTATGGCTTTGGTGAAGTATAGGGACGTGAATCCGCATACCACCCCGAGCAGCATTGAATAGGGGATACGGTCGATTGTGTATATGTCGCTGGCGTCGAAGATGAATTCCGGACTGTAGCCGGTGAATATGTAGGATATTGTCGCCGCAGTTATGGAAGATACCAATAAAGGCATTACTGAAACGGTCGTCAGGTCAATCATCAGCACTTCTATGGCGAAAAGCATTCCGGCAATAGGTGCCTTGAATATTGCGGCCACTCCTGCCGCCGCACCGCTTCCCACGAGCATCATCAGAATCTGAGGCGGCATACGGAACATGCTGCCAAGATTAGAGCCGATGGCCGCGCCTGTGTTGACTATCGGGCCCTCTGCTCCTACCGACCCACCGAATCCGATTGTTATGGAGCTGGCCACTACGGATGTGTATGTGTTGTGCAGTTTGATTCGGCTTTTGTTTTGCGATATTGCGTAGAGCACTCGTGTAACGCCGTGCGATATGTTGTCTCTTACGACGTATTTGACATATAGTCCGGCAATCAGTATGCCTAATATCGGATATACCAGATACAGATAGTTGGCTCCCGATATTGTCAGGTGCTCGCTTAGCATCGACGCGATGGATGCGATGAGATATTTCAGGAGGAGCGCGGCAAAACCTGAAAATATGCCTGTAAAGAACGCCAGCACGAGCAAGAAGTTGCGTTCTTTTATGTGGGATTCGCGCCATTGCAAGGCTTTAATCAGCCATGCCGACATCCGTCCGGTCATATACATATAGTTTGCCATACCTTATAATCCTTTTCCTGTCAATACTGTTTTGATTGTTAAGAGTATGATTTTCAAATCAATGGCTATCGACATATTTTCGATATAAATCAGGTCGTATTGTGCCCGTTTTATCATTTCGGCCACGTTTGTGGCATATCCGAACTTCACCATCCCTAATGACGATATGCCGGGACGTATCTGATAAATCAATGTGTAATATGGGGCGGACTTGAGAATCTGGTCGACAAAGAATTTCCGCTCCGGCCGTGGCCCTACAATCGACATGTCGCCTTTCAGCACATTCCAGAATTGAGGCGTCTCGTCAAGCCGGTATTTGCGGAGTATTTTTCCGATTGGTGTGACACGTGGGTCTTCATTTGACGACAACATCGGGCAGTTTCCTTTTTCCGCGTTTTCAACCATAGTGCGGAATTTGTAGATCATAAAAGGTTTGCCATGCCTTCCTATCCGTTCTTGCCGATAGATTATTTTTCCCGGAGAGTCTTTTTTTATGAGTATTGCAATTGTCAGGAAAGCAGGTGACAGGAGGATTAGCGAGAATAAGGAGAATAATATGTCGGTTACGCGCTTTACGCATTTTTGCCATTCGGGCATGCTGTTTTGTGCTATGTCGATAAGCGGTTCTCCGAAAATGTTGTTATGCCTGATTTTCGCGGTAAGTATATCGTGGAGTTCCGGCGTGATTTTTATTGGTATGTTGTATTTAAAAAGCCGGTTTATCAAATTGTAGATATACTTTTTATCCCCTTGGTCTTTGATTATGATTATATTGTGGATTTTATTTGTTTCACAAAGCCTGTCTATTTCATTTTCGTTGTATACGGGTATCCCATATATGGATTTTTCGGATTCTCCCGGTATGCTTATTATTGCGATAGGCTTATAGCCTAATTCTTTATATTTTCCTTTGATGCCGGTAAGAAAATTGCCGGTTGCTGTATTGTTGCCTATTATTAAAGTATTGAACCATAGTTTCCCCGACTCGATTTTCCTCATTACAATCTCTGTCAGGAACGCTCTCATTGTGTAGATTAAAACAAACAGGCATAGCCACATCGCAGCAATCAGTTCATAATTTTTTATCCTTTCAGGGAAACTGTCGTTGATGAGTATGGTAAAGAATATTATTAAGGTTGCTATGAATGTGGAAAATGCCGTCGTGGAGAATTCCTGTATTTTGGATTTTGAATATACCACATTGTAATATCCTGACAAATATGCTATTAATAGGAATAGGAATGGAACGGAAAATTGTCCCAATATTACATTGGGCATAGAGAGGAATGAATATAAGTTGTCGTAATGAATCATCATTTCGCTGTCGCGTGTAAGAAAATACCTTATCGCGCTGTAGATGAGCCATCCGATATTCGCCGCGATAAAATCGCCTGCGATGTATTTTATCCGTTGCTTTTTTTCTCCTGTCAATTCCGTAAGATTTTTATAACGTTGCCTGCTGAAAGTTTTATGACACTCGATGCGGCGTGTTCGGTTTCGTCGTTCTGACGGTATTTCACGATGTAGTCCACCGATTGCTTGATTTCGTCGGAAATGGCGTTGAATGTCGGTGCCGGCGCTTCGCCGCTTATGTTGGCGGAAGTTGAGACTATCGGTTTGCCGAATTTTGCGCAAAGCTGTTTTGAGAAAATCTCGCGTGATACGCGTATTCCTACACTGTCATTTTCTCCCAAAAGGTTCTTGGCAAGATTCCTTGCATTGTCATAGATTATTGTAATGGGCTTTTCACTGACCTCATTGAGTGTGTAGGCCATCTCCGGAACGTCATCGACATAGCGTTCGATTTTGTCCATTTCGTCGATAAGGACGAGCATTGCCTTGTTTTCGGCGCGTTTTTTTATTTCGTAGATGCGGCTCACCGCTTTCTCGTTTGTGGCATCACATCCTATGCCCCATATAGTGTCGGTCGGGTAAAGTATTATTCCGCCTTTTTTCATCGTTTCTACAGCATTTTTGATGTCTTCTTCCATTAGCGTAGTTTTTCTTTTATACTTATGGCAAAGATAATGCAAATTGGGTGCAGAGACAAATGAAAATGGAGTTTTCAGGTTTGGCTATGCCGAGATGCAGCTTATCTTATTCAAAGATAATGCAAATTGAGAGCAGAATCACCAAGCTCGCTTGTGTGTTATGCCGAGATGCAGCTTATCTTATTCAAAGATAATTGATTTATTTTTAGTTGGAAACTAAACCGGCATTTTCCTGCGGAATAAAAAATGACCGGCATTGTGTGGGGGTATGCCGGTCATTAAGTATTCTTTCTGTTTATGTGGCGTTTTTATATTTCGCTGTGATTGAAAGTGAAACTTATGCCCATTGTGATATTGGCTTTTGCGTGATACAATGGAATTCCTTCTTTTGAGTATCTGAAAGGAATGTAGTCGCTGCCGATATAGAAGTTGAACCCTTTAGGGTTGAAATTAAGAAGAACGCCCATCGACTGTCCGATGTTGGAAAAAGAGCCGTTGATTGTGGCATTGAACCATCTGACAGGACGGAAATTGGCGGATGCCATC
Source organism: uncultured Porphyromonadaceae bacterium (assembly GCA_900550025.1). GTDB lineage: Bacteria > Bacteroidota > Bacteroidia > Bacteroidales > Muribaculaceae > Limisoma > Limisoma gallistercoris. The sequence goes on from URQP01000016.1 coordinate 25,166, forward strand.
AATTCGGTCCATACGGTCGGCAGGCCGAAGCGTGTTGAAGAAAGCAAGCCGAACGATATTTTATTTGAAAGGAGCGAGTATTCACCGCCTACATTTAGCGTTGTTGTCAGGCTTCTTGTGCTTTTTGCCTCCTGATTGTTTTGGAATCGGATGAGGTTTTTCAAGTCTTCTTCCAATTGGTCAGTTTCCTTGTCTAAGGCTGATTCCCCGGTCGCCGGGTCGTCTTCTGCACCTATATGGTGGAATCCGTCGAATACGAATGGCTCCGGATTGGCCAGTGCTTCCGCTCCTTTCCAAGAAATGAAGCCAATATCGGTCAAAGCTGCCGATAATGTCAGATTGTCCAACAGTTTGTATGTCGCTCCCAAGTCAAAACCGATTCCTGCTCCGTCCATGCCGAGAGAGCCTGCATCGAAGTCAAAATCGTCTATCTCGCCGTTGTCCTTGTAGTTGATTTGCGCTGCCGGGGTCGTGAATATGCGGCCTTTCTCTTGGATTTGCCATTTGTCTTGCGACATCGATACGTTCAGTTCGTCGATTTCCGCGCTTGCGTGCAGTACTCCGGCAAGAAATTTGAATTTGGCTCCTATTGTCAGCTTATCGGTTATCTTGTGCGAATGTCCTATCGCGAGTTCCGCATAGTTGTAGGTGTTTACGCCAATTCCTGAAATGTCGTAGGAAGTCGCCTCTCCGTTCTTTTGTCCGACTTTTGCGAATTCGAACAGCTCGTAAGGCATATTCATGCTTGTCTGTGAGCGCACGCTTAAGTCGAATGTGTTGTATCCTCCCCATTTTGCGAATCCGAATGATAATAGATTCAGCTTTATGTTGGCTTCAATTACGTTCTTGCGGTGTATATTATTCAGAAATTCGTCGTCGCTTACGCTTGAATGCAGACCTGTCACTAATTCATTGCCTCTCGGATACAGGAAATTCGCCATGCCTACATTTGAATTCAACCCTATTTGTATTCCGCTTAATGCCGGTATTAGGGGAAGATTTACATAATTGTATTCCGGAGTAAGCGCCGGATTGAGCTGATGCCGTGTAGGCATGCTTTCCATAAAGTAGGATGTATGTGGCGCTTGTGCCATAACGTTTATAGAAGAAGCGATAATGGCACAATATATGCTGAATTTTTTAATAGTGTTCATTTTTTTTGACTTTTAAAGTGGTGGATTATTCTTCATCAAGATTGACCGCGATGCCTTGTGGCAATTTAGCTTTCATTTTGATTACAACATACTGGCTGGGCTTAAGAACCGTATTTGCGGTTTTTGTGTCGCCATTGATTTTGATTTCTATCCTGTCGAGGTCTTTGAGAGCTCCCTTTACTTTTTCTTTCAGGAGAATCTCTTTTGATTGTGCCGGGGCGTTACCGTTTCCCGGTTCTATGAGGATGTCTTGTGAAATATCTACCCTGTCAGACATGTCTTGGCCGTTCCAGTCATATGGCGTAGTGTTCAGCACCAGATTGAGGGGTATCGTGTTGTAGATGTCGGCATAGACTTCCATTTCTGTGATTTTGTCGATGAAGTCGGCAAGGTCGTCCTGTATTCCGTCGAACGATTCCGTGTATTCGATTTTCGAGTTTTCACCGAAGTCGAACGGCATTTCCACATCGTAGTTTGCCGTAGTGTTGTGTTCGATTCCTAATTGCGCGAAGTGCTCCTTGCTTTCGTCTACGGTGACTGTAGGGCTAAGGCTGATATGAGCCGGTATTTGCTTTATCATTTGGTTCAGCTCTGGAATCAGTACCAGTTCATATCCGTCGGGTGCTTTCAGGTTGCTGTTGTTTGTCAGATAATATTTTGAAACTTTCGATGTTGAAAAATCGATGGCAGCCGGAATATAAATCCTTGCGGTTACTTCCGAGTTGATTTTTTGGTTGTTCTTGTCGAAAGCGGTGAAAAGCAGGTCTGTATAGAACGGTATGCCTGCCGGATTATCTATTTCCAAAGTGGTGGCGATTGTGTTGACATTCAGGGATGTGTTTTCGTTAGCGAGCGCGTCTGGAATGTCGCCCATATCAAGATTCTCCGCGTTGACTTTGATGTCGGGAATAAATGTCCCTTTTACTTTTTCTATTTCAAAATTCGGTATGTTGAATTCTGTCGCGACAATCATTGACGACATTTCTTCATTTGTAGCTCCTTTTACGTCGGCGGAAACATTCCCTTTGAATTCTATTTCACGGACAAATTTAATTGTATGAGTCGTTTGGTTTACATCGGGAATGTTTTTTATGTCGACAATGGGTACTAATTTCCTCAATATCCCGTTTGCGGGAATTGGCTCATTGATGGTAAGAATGTTTGAAGTGTAATCCATTCCGTCTATTCCCGCCCCGAACACGATGAATTTTGGAAAATCGATTGTGAAATCGCTTAACCGTAGATTTTCGAGTTTGGAAAGTGTATTTTGGCCGTTAAAGGAAAATTGGATGGAAAGCTCCGCATAGAAGGGCTTAAAATACATTGATGTGATTTTTTTAGCCTCTATTGGTACTTTTTCTTCTGTGTCTATATTTGAAAAGTAGTTTAGCTCTTGTGTGAATTGGAAATCTGAGGGTCGGTTCATACCCGGGGCAACGTCGAATACGTCTTCAATCGTAGGATTTGCCGACATTCCGTCAATGGTTATTTTTTCCATCATGGGAACATTCAAATCCAGATTTCCGGATTTTGCGATTTCGTATGCTCCTTCATTGTTTTCTGTGATTACGTCATCCAGTTCGATGACGCGCGACAGCTTGAGCGTGTCGGTTTCGCCTAATGGGAGACTGAGGCTTCCGCCTAAATTCAGCTCAGTGGAAATGTCTTTTGATAAATCGTATTCGGAATTACAGGATGTCAGCATAATAGCCGTTCCTAATATTCCCACAAAACAGACATTTGGTAAATAAAAATTGGTTCTCATAAGATTGAAATAAAAATAAATATCCCTTTTATTTAAATGTGTCCTATTGGAAAAGTTGTACAAAGGTATGATTTTTCAGACTAATAATTGTAACATATTCGTTAAAATAAATTAACTATGCGGGCATTGTCGTGAAAAATTGTCGTGAAAAACAGTTGTTTATAAATCAAACGACGGCATAACTATGTTTTGTAAAGTTATGCCGTCGTTTGATTTATATATAATTGTTTTTATTTATTAGTGGGTTTCAACCATTTGTCGAACCACTTGAAGAATTCACGTTGCCACAATAGTGCATTCTGTGGCTTAAGTATCCAATGGTTCTCGTCAGGGAATACAAGCATGTGTGACGGTATTCCGCGGAGTTGTGCCGCGTTGAATGCCATCATTCCCTGTGATGCGAGGATACGGTAGTCTTTTTCTCCTACGGTTATCATAATCGGAGCTGTCCATTTGTCAACAGATTTGTGAGGAGAATTTGCGTATGTGCGTTGGGCGATGGCATTGTCCTTATCCCATGGCGCTCCTCCAAAATCCCAGTTGGCGAACCACATTTCTTCGGTCTCAAGATATTGTGCTTCCGAATTGAATATTCCCGCATGAGCCAGCAATGCGGCAAAACGATTTTCGTGATGTCCTGCGAGCCAGTAAACGGAGAATCCGCCGTAGCTTGCGCCTGTAGCTCCGATATGGTCTTTGTCTATATATGGTTTTTCAAGCATATAATCCACGGCGGAGAAATAGTCTTTCATATTCTGTCCTCCGTAGTCTCCCGAAATCTGTTCGTTCCATTCTGTCCCGAATCCGGGCAGGCCTCTGCGGTTAGGCGCTATGATTACATATCCTTGCGATGCCATAAGACGGAGATTCCAACGTGAGCTCCAGAATTGGCTTACCGCCTGTTGCGGGCCTCCTTGGCAATAGAGTATTGCGGGATATTTCTTGTTCTTGTCGAAATTCGGCGGAAGCAGCACCCATGTAAGCATTTCTTTTCCGTCGGTTGTCGGGACGAGATGCTTTTCTACGGTTACAGGAGAA
>URQP01000017.1 GCA_900550025.1 uncultured Porphyromonadaceae bacterium
AGCCCCGCCGCGCCGATGGTACTGGGAAACCGGGAGAGCAGGTCGCCGCCCCCTTAGAGAGAGAAGTGGAGACAGACGCAGGTCCGCCTCCACTTCCTTTTTTTTTATGCCACGCGGTTCTGCCTGCGCGGCTTTTTACGTCCGCCGTTTGATTTTCCGGCTTCTAATTGCTACTTTTGCCTAAATAACCGAAAAATGAAGCTTTTTAAAGATACAAAAACAGATGAATTGATAGTCGGGTGGACTGAAGCTCCGACGGAACCGTTGCCGGATAATCCTCACCGTTCGGGAGCCGCTATCGACAAACATGGGCATATACTCGGACATGCCCCTGAGTATGATGGCACCGACGAATCGAAGAAGCGGACAGTTCTTGATTATCAAGACTTCCGTAAAATGATTCCATTTTTTGAAGGCCGTCCTCATCTTGTGGCTAAAATAATGAAATGGTTGAAGATGGATGATGTGAATTATCTCCATCACCGCAACCTTGATACCCCGGGGGCAAGATTTGTCAGGGGATTGCTTGATGATTTCCGTATAACTGAGCGGATTACAAATGCTTCTGTTCTTGAAAATTTGCCTGAGGGGCCTTTCATAACGGTTTCCAATCATCCTTTCGGAGCATTGGACGGAATAATGCTGATTGACATTATGGCGTCGCGCAGACCTGATTATAAGGTGATGGTGAATATGATACTTAATGCCATACGTGGCATGCGCCCTAATTTCATTGCTGTTGACCCGATGGCTTCTGACGATCCGAAAAAACGTCTTGCGACGATGAAAGGAATCAAAGAGGCTATGCTGCACGTGAGGAACGGCCATCCATTGGGCTTTTTCCCTGCCGGTGCCATGTCTAAATTGAATTGGCGTCTCCGGATAGAAGACCGTGAGTGGCAACCGTCGATAATCCGTTTGATAAGGCAATTGAATGTGCCGGTAATCCCGGTTTATTTTCATGGACATAATAGCTTGTGGTTTAATATTCTTGGTGTTGTCAGTTGGCAATTGCGCACATTGCGGCTTCCGGGAGAAGTGTTCGCCCATCATGATACGACGTATCATATATCTATCGGTAATATCATCACCCCTGAAGAACAGCGTAATTATTCGAGTGATGAAGAATTCGGCAAAATGTTGCGTGCGCGTACATATTCATTGCGTTACCAAAAATAATCTTTTATGTCTTTCCGTCTTGCCATAGTAGTTCTGTTGTATTATGTGCCGTCACTTCTTTTGTCTGATTTGTCGGCTTCTGTACGCGATTCTGTGGATTTCTATATGTCACGGTTGGATGCTGTGCTGGAAGAAAAAGACGGGTATGAAAGATTGCGCTTGGATAAAATAGCGGATGCTAAGAAGCAACTGCTTTCTCTCAAAGAGACGGATACGGAAAAATTATATGGACTTTACACTACATTGTTTGACCAATATCAGTATTTGTGTTTTGATTCGGCTTTCGTTTATGCAAAAAAAATACACAATCTTGCGTTGCGTGAGAATAATGCCGATATGGAGCGTTCAGCATTGCTTATGCTTGCTTATTGCAATGATTCTGCCGGGTTGTTTTTAGAGGCGAAGGATTATTTGGCTGAAATAGATTCTACGAAAATCTCACCTTTGTTGAAGCAGGCATTGTATTCGTGTTATTCAAAGCTGTATCTTGATATGGCCTTGTCGATAGGAATATCACCTTATGAGCAGCTTTATTTAGACAAGTCGGTAGCTTATAGCAAGGCGATAATTGATTTGCACGGGAATCGTCAGTCATTATTCTCAAAGATTCAGGAACTGAATATATACCGTTGCCGTGGAGATTATGGTTCCGGAATAAAGATAACCGGCGAGATACTGAAGAACCCTGATTTGGATGAACGTAGCAGGGCACTGTGTCTCGGCACGTTAGCTATGTTCCATCTTGCACAGGGTGATACTGTCAAGGGTGTGGAATATTTGACAGAAACGGCTATTTATGATGTGAAATTAGCCGTTAAAGAAAGTTCCGCATTAGCGGATCTTGCTGATATTGCCTATAAATATGGTTTCATCGACCGTGCATATTATTATATAACATTGTCGATGGACAATGCTATCTCGTTTAACGCGCGCCATCGTAAATTGGAGTCGGGCGAGATTCTTCCCATCATAGAAAGTAACAGATATGAGATAGAGCGTCAGGGCAAGAACAGATTGTTCGTTGCCTTGTCGTTTGTCGTGATGTTGCTTGTCTCTCTTGTAGTTGCAATTTATTTTATATTAAGGCAAGTGCGCCAATTAAAAGCAAGAGGTAAGCTTATATTGCAGAAGAATAATGATTTGAGGGCATCGTATAAGAAATTACGGGAAGCGAGCGTGTTGAAAGAGAAATACATAGGCTATTTCTTCGGACTTAATCGTAAATATATGTCGGAGATGGAGCGTTTCAAACTTGCCGCCGGACGGAAATTGGCGGCACGTCAATATGCCGAGTTGCAGCAATTCTTGAAATCGGGTAATACGAAACAAGATAAGGAAGCAAAATTTGCGATATTCGACCAGATGTTTTTGAAGCTGTTCCCCGGGTTTGTAAGCGGTTTTAATGAATTGTTCGAGGAGCAGTTTAAAGTGGAGCTTCCTTCTCCTTCCATGCTTACACCTGAATTGAGGATATTTGCCTTGATAAGGCTTGGTGTCACCGATAATGAAAAGATAGCGGAGTTTCTTAATTATTCGGTGAACACGATAAATACGTATAAGACGAAGGTGAAGAACCGTTCTATTGTGCCTAATACAGAATTTGAGAAACACATTATGAAAATAGAATCGTTTTCGGCCGACGAAGAACCTGTATAGGCCGATATTTCATATGGGAATGGAAATATTTTTATTATATAATTTTGAGAAACAATTGCTGTGAATCAGTGGGTTATCTTTTTAAACCATTATATTTTCAATAGATAAAACAGTCCGTTGTTGATGTTGGGATGGTAGATGTGATAATTTTGTAATCGACAAACCTATCGATAGATTATTTTATTTACCTAACTAAAAATTACTATCCCTTTACAATGAAAACCTCTTGGTTAAGATTGATATGCCTCAGTTGCATATTATTGAGTTTTGTTTCTGTGAGGGCACAGTCGTTTGAAGTGACGGGGCGGGTTTTTGATTCAAATAAAGAGCCGTTGCCCGGGGCGACAGTGCGAGTGAAAGACGCTAATATCGGCGTGGCGACCGGTGTTGACGGAGCATATCGTATCAGTGTACCATCTGAAAATTCTATTTTGGTAATTTCATTTGTTGGTACTACTCCTGAAGAAATCGTAGTTGGGAACAGACGTGTTTTGGATGTTACACTGTACGATTCCTCCATCGCTTTGAATGAAGTGGTGGCTATCGGTTAAGAAGAAAGACTTGACAGGAGCCATAACTTCTATCAATGAAAAAGATTTGAACCATGGTACGGTCTCTCCTGACCGTATGCTTGTCGGCAAAGTCGCGGGAGTGCAGGTTATACCGAGTGGAGGCGCTCCCGGTTCGGGTAGCCGTATCCGCATCCGTGGCGGAGCGTCGTTGACAGCAAGCAATGACCCGCTTATCGTGCTTGACGGAGTCCCTTTGGAGAATGACGGGGTTGCCGGGTCGCCGAGTTTGTTGAGCACGATTAATCCTAACGACATCGAGTCGATGAATATTTTAAAGGATGCGTCGGCTACTGCAATCTATGGTTCACGCGCATCGAACGGTGTCATAATCATCACCACAAAAAAGGCTTCTTTAGGGCAGCCGGTCCGTGTTAATTTCAGTACGCAATTCTCTTTGTCGACGATAGCCGATAAATTGGATGTGCTTTCAGCAAATGAGATAAGGGATATTGTCAATAATAATCCGCGCAGTTCCGATGAATATCGTTCTTTGCTCGGCACGGCCGATACCGACTGGCAGGATGAGATTTATCAGGAAGCGTTCGGGACTGACAATAATCTCAGTGTCTCAGGTTCGATAAAAGATGTGCTTCCTTATAGTGTTTCCTTAGGTTATTTGAATGAGAAAGGGATATTGAAGACTGGCAAGATGGAGCGTATGACGGCTTCTGTTAATTTGAATCCGCGTTTGTTTGACAATCATTTGAAAATCGACGTGTCTGTGAAGGGCTCGAAGATAAACAACCGTTTTGCCAATACCGACGCTATCCAGACGGCTGTCTCGTTCGATCCCACACAGCCTGTCAAAGCTCAGGGCTTTGATAAATACGGAGGATATTTCACGTGGCTTCTGCCTGACGGCTCATTGAAGACACAAGCTCCTACAAACCCGGCATTGCTGTTGGATACTTATTCTAACACATCACGTGTCTATCGTGCAATAACCAATGCCCAAATCGACTACCGTTTCCATTTCTTCGAGGATATGCATGCCGTCCTTAATCTGGGCTATGATTATTCAGACGGGGAAGGTCTTGTTCAGGTGCCTGAATGGGCTCCGCAAATGGCTTCCCGCAACGGACAGTATATGGAATATGCGAGCAGCAAGAAGAATAAGCTGCTGGAATTCTATCTGAACTATACGAAGGATGTGCCCGCAATACAGAGCAGTTTTGATGTTACAGCAGGTTATACTTATCAGGATTGGTTGACGCATACTGATAATTTCACCGACTACAGCGCTACCGGTGAGGAGGTTGATGTACCTGATTTTCCTTTCGACGAAACCCGTGTCACGTTGATTTCGGCTTTCGGGCGTTTGAATTATTCGTTGATGGACAAATATCTTCTTACGGCCACTGTGCGCCGCGACGGCTCGTCGCGTTTCCATCCGGATACACGTTGGGGAACGTTCCCTTCAGTGGCGCTTGCTTGGCGTTTGAAGGAGGAATTTTTGAAAGATGCGGATAAGGTTGACGAGTTGAAATTGCGTGTAGGCTACGGACAGACCGGACAACAGGATATTTATCAGTATTATCCATATTTGTCGAGGTACGAAGTTAGCTCAAATGTGGTGCAACAGCAATTCGGCGACAAATATTATTATATGTACCGTCCGTCGGCCTACGACAGTGAAATTAAATGGGAGACTACCGAGACATGGAACGCTGCCGTTGATTTTGGATTTTTTGACAACCGTTTGAGCGGTAGCTTGGATTTCTATATCAAAAAGACGAAGGATTTGCTTGCCACTGTCAGCGTTCCGGCAGGTAGCAACTTCAGCAACCAGTTGATATCAAATGTGGGCAGCTTGGAAAACAAAGGTTTTGAGTTGACCCTGAACGCCGATTTGATTAGGTCGAAAGATTGGAACTGGACCGCTTCCTTCAATATTGCATATAATAACAATAAAGTGACTAAACTGACATTGGTAGACAGTGACGATTATGAAGGCATCCCGCAAGGTTGGATTTTCGGTTCTACCGGAGGGACTGTGCAAATACATAGCGTAGGCTACAACACATTCTCATACTACCTTTACAAGCAGGTATATGACGAGAACGGCCGCCCGCTGGAAGGCGTTTATGAGGATTTGAACCACGACGGAAGAATCAACAGCGACGACCTTTACCGCACAAAATCGGCAGAGCCTAAAGTGACTATGGGATTAAGCACATCTCTTTCCTATAAGGATTGGACGCTTAGCACCACCTTACGTGGTAGTTTCGGTAATTATGTCTATAATAACATGAATTCCGGACTTGCTTGCAACTTACAGCAATATCCTTAGTCCGAGCCAGGCTATTATGAATGCTCCGCGCAATGTGCTTGAGAGCGGTTTCTATTTAGGACAGCCGTTGTCGGATTATTATTTGGAAAACGCTTCGTTCGTCAAGATGGATAACCTGAGCCTTACTTATGATTTCGGGATGGTGTTTAAAGAGAAAATCGGCATAACCGGCACTCTTATGGTGCAGAATGTGTTTACAATAACAAAATATTCAGGTATAGACCCGGAAATAGCCGGCGGTGTCGACCGCAGCTTCTATCCGCGTCCGAGAATCTTTATGCTTGGATTCAACATTAACTATTAAAATCGGAATGTTATGAAAAAATATATATTGAGATATGCGGCATTATTGTCGGGCGCATTTTTGCTGATGCAGTCATCGACATCGTGTCTGGATGATCTTGACCGTTTTCCGGTCAATGACCTTACTTCTGAGAAAGTGTATTCTTCTTTCGAGGGATATAAATCTGTCCTTGCCAAGGTTTATGGAGCTTATGGCAATGTAGGAAACGATTTGGCCACTAAGGACGATATTACTATGGGTGACGGAGCCTCTGCCGATTTTGTGAGGTGCATGTTCAATTTGGAATGCCTGACGACAGAAGAGGCCATATGCACATGGACAGATGCCGGCATACCTGATTTGAATTATATGAGTTGGTCGGCGAACAATACGTTTATCTCAGGATTGTATTACAGGTCGATGTATCAGATTTCATTGGCCAATGAATTTTTAAGAGAATCTACCGGTGACAAGATTGCTGAACGCGGCATATCGGGTTCGGATGCGGAAGAGATAGAATATTTCAGAGCGGAGGCCCGGTTCCTTCGTGCGTTTCAATATTGGGTGATGATGAACGCGTTCGGCAATCCACCTTTTGTCGACGAGAATTCCCCCGTGGGTAAGGATTTGCCTCCGCAAAAATCGAGGTCGGAGATTTTTGCTTATATAGAAAGCGAGCTGAAAGATATAGAGGATAAACTTAAAGCTCCAAAGTCGAATGAATATGGGCGTGCTGACCAGGCCGCCTGCTGGGCTTTGCTTGCAAGGATGTATCTTAACGCTGAAGTCTATACCGGCGAGCCGCGTTATACGGATGCCATTACTTATTGCAATAAGATATTAGTGCCGGGATATTATTCTTTAAAACCCGATTATGCGGAATTGTTCATGGCCGATAATGATGTGAACAATCCGGAGGTCATCATGCCTATCTGCTATGACGGGCAGCATAACAAGGGTTATGGCGGTACGTCGTTCTTGATTAATGCCTCGTTTATCATCACTCGGGATGATACTCCGGACATAAATTTCCAATAATATTTCGGAATGGGCGGACTTGGAGGATGGTACGGCAACCGTTCCCGCAAGGAATTGCCTGAACGGTTTGACGATAACGACGGAAGGCGTTTGTTCTTCGGAAATAATCCGGATGTCGACAATGTGAACGAATTCGAGCAGGGACTTGCGGTCGCTAAATTCCGCAATGTGACATCTGCAGGCGAGTATGGCTCCAACTTCCAAGAGGCGTTTGCCGATACGGATTTTCCGTTGTTCCGTCTTGCCGAGATTTATTTGATTTATGCGGAATCCGTACTCCGTGGTGGTGCAGGCGGAGATATGGGCAAGGCCGTGGGTTACTTTAACGAATTGCGCGGGAGGGCTTACGGCGACGATTCTGCGGATGTTGCAAGCATTACGCTTGACGACATTCTGACAGAACGTTCCAAGGAACTTTACTGGGAATGTTGCCGTCGTACCGACTTGATTCGTTACGGATTGTTCACTTCCGGGAATTATTTGTGGCAATGGAAAGGCGGTGTGAAAGAAGGAATCGGTGTGAGCGACGATTTGAATCTGTTCCCCATTCCTGCAACAGATATTATGGCCAATCCGAATTTGAAGCAAAATGAAGGTTATTAACAATTAAAAGATATTTGTCATGAAAAATATAATAAGGGATTTATCTGCTTTTTGCCTGATTCTTTCCGCATTCTGTTCCTGTGATACGGATTTGGACAATATAATGATTGCTCCGACTTCCGCTCCCGGAAATTTTGCGGTCGACAACGACGACCCGTTGGTCTGTTCGTCGGAAAACGCGGCCGATACGGCGTTTGTGTTCAGTTGGTCCCCTGCCGATTTCGGTAGGAATATCACTTCTACCTATTCGTTGCAGTTTTCTGCCACCGACGATTTCAGCGAGGTTCAGGAAATAGCCGTAGGCAACAATATGTTGGAAGCGGGGGTTACTTCAGACAATCTTAACACGATAATGCATGGCCTCGGAATGCCTATTGACGTGCCTTCGGACTTGTTGGTAAGAGTGAAGGCGCGGCCGATGGTGCTGGGGTCTTCCACGCCTGCTCTTCCGGAACTTTATTCAGAGTCGGTGCAGTCGGTGAATGTTACTTCTTATGCGTTGGCTCCTTTCCATTTGCTTGGCTCGATGTTCGGGGCATGGCTTACCGGTGACCCTTACGCATGGGATATTACGAATTATCGGTATGTTATGTTCCGTGATGACCCATTGTCGAAAGATACCTATACTGGGCATTTTCTCGGGTTTAATCCGGTGACATACGAGGGGCAGATAAAGTTTCAGGCCGATGGCGATTTGGGTACATACACACAGTACGGTGTGACTGATGGAAAGCTTTCTTTGACAGGCGCGAACGTTGAGCCGGCGGAAGGCGGCTATTATACGATAACTTGCAGTTTGAGCGATATGTCGTTTTCGATGGTGCCTTACGATGCAAGCGGCGCAGTGGAATATGGAAGCATGAGCATGTCGGGTTCTGCCGTGAACGGGACTGTCGAGCTTGAGCAGACCTTCTATGATGCCCATATATGGAGCGCCGATAACGTGGAGCTTACTGTTGGCGAGGCGGCTTTTGAAAGTGGCTCTAAGGTGTGGGCCGGTACTACTTTCCCATGGGGAAAAGATTCCGGAAATGGCAGCATCAATATAACCAAAGCAGGTACTTATTACGTGAAATTCTGTGATTTGACAGGGCATTACGTATTCTATGAAAAGTAATTGGAGTAAATATAGCATGTTTGTAGCATTGATGGCTTTGCTTCCGTTGTCGGCGGAAGCAAAAGCTTTCAATGTCAAGCGGTGCGAACCTCTTTGCTGGTGGGAAGGAATGGCCACCGATTTGCAGATAATGCTTTATGGCGAAAACCTTAGAGGCTCATCTGTGACAGTAGATGGAGAGGGGCTGGAGGTGTTGCGTGTTCATGAAGCCGACAGCCCGAACTATCTTTTCGTCGATGTGGATGTAAAGAAGGCGGGAAAGTATGTCTTATCGGTTGAGAAGAATGGAAAGACGGCAAAGGTGGATTATGATATACTGCCGAGATGTCAAGGCTCTTCCGACAGACAAGGGCTTACGCCTGCTGATGCCATATATCTGATTGTCCCTGACCGTTTTGCCAATGGCGATGCCGGTAATGACTTGGTAGAAGTGAAAGGCACAGTACAAGAGCTTGACCGTTCGAAAATGGATGTGCGGCATGGCGGTGACATACAAGGCATCATCGACCATTTGGATTATATAGCTGATTTAGGGGTGACTACGATATGGCCTACTCCTATGCTTGAGGATAATCAATTTTACCATCATTATGCCATCTCGGATTACTACCGTATCGATCCTCATTTCGGGACAAATGAATTGTATTGTGAGTTTGTGCGGAAGGCTCATTCAAAAGGGCTGAAAGTAATTCAGGATGTAGTGCCTAACCATTGCGGTTCCGGACATTGGTGGATGGCTGATTTGCCTTTTTCTGATTGGGTGAATGAACGCAACCTTTCGTCTACGCCGGGCAGCTTTGCGTTGCCTCCGATGAGCGACATACATGCTTCAACGGCAGATAAAAAATTGCAAGGTAAGAGTTGGCTTTACGATTGTATGCCTGATATGAACCTCGACAATCCGTTTGTGTTGCAATATCTTACCCAGATGGCTATATGGTGGGTTGAGTATGCCAATCTCGACGCTTTGCGGGTCGACACTTATTTCTATATGGGATTGGCCGGCAGTAAATGGACGGCAAATATAAGAAAGGAATATCCTCGAATGAGGTTCGTAGGAGAAGTGTGGAACGATAATCCAGCCTTCCTTTCGTTTTGGGTTGGAGATTATAAGAAATACAATGGGTTTGCAAGCAATTTGCCTATGGCGATGGACTTTCCGTTGCAAAGGAGTATTGTTACAGGATTGACAAACGATTTTGAAATGTGGGGTGGCACTACGAAAGCTATTTATAATGTTATCGCTCAAGATTTTCTTTATCGTAATCCGTATCGTGAACTGGTGACTTTCGTTGACAATCACGACATTGACCGTATGTATGATATGCTTGGCAGGAATTTAGAAAAAGCTAAGACCGCGATGACTCTGTTGATGACTTTGCGTGGGACGCCTCAGATACTTTACGGCACGGAATTGCTTTTTGAGAACGATTCCCGCGGTGGCGCCCATAAGAACCGTCCTGATTTTCCGGGAGGTTGGCCGTCGGATTCTTTAAATCTGTTTGATGCGTCGTCGCGTACTCCGGCGCAAAATGAAATGTTCAGGCATATACAGGCTTTGTTGGATTTCCGTAAGGAGCATGCAGTCGCCTGTTACGGAAAATTGAAACACTTTGTTCCTGAAGGTGATGTATATGTGTATTTCCGTTATGACGGCGATGAATGTGTGATGGTTGTTGTCAACGGTAATGACAATGACGCTGATGTGGACTGGAACCGGTTCGGGGAGTGCCTTGACAAGAAGAATTATGGCGTGGAGTTGTTTTCAGGTAAGCGCATAATTAAAGGCAGCCCATTGAAAATTGGCGGTAATAAATCTATGGTAATATATTTTGAATGATATTTAACAACCTAATAATAAACAGACAATGACAGATTTGAATGATCTTTATGAAGCTATATTGAATGGTAAGCATAATGTGGCTTTGGAAGTGACAAAATCCGCACTTAGCGAGAATATATCACCGAAGGTATTGATTGACGATTATTTAATCAAGGCTATGGAGGAGATAGGGCGGCGTTTCGAGCAGCATAAGGTGTTTGTTCCGGAATTGCTTATGGCCGGGCGCGCGATGAAAATGTCGCTTTCGTTGATACAGCCGTTGCTGAAAGGAGAGAACACCTCCTTGATGCTTGGGACGGTGGTGATAGGCACGGTCAAGGGCGACCTCCATGACATAGGGAAGAATCTTGTCGGCTCAATGTTCGAGGGGTGCGGCTTCAAGGTTGTCGATCTTGGCGTAGATGTCGATGCCACGAAGTTCATCAATGCCGTGAAAGAGAATAATGCGTCGATTGTAGGACTTAGCGCATTGCTTACTACTACTATGCCGTATATGAAGTCGATAATCGAGGCATTGGAGACGGCTGGATTGCGCGATAAAGTAAAGGTTATGGTAGGCGGTGCGCCGGTAAGCGAGGGTTTTGCCCGAGAGATAGGTGCTGACGGATATAGCGACAGTGCCAATTCTGCTGTGGTTAAGGCGAAAGAATTGCTTGGTGTCGCATGATTTCAGTTGGTCGGCTATGGAAAAAATGAATATGAAAGATTGGGCAGGGAAGATAATTGCAGGAAAAAAGCGTGTCGCCGTCCCTATTATGACCCACCCGGGCATAGAAATGACAGGAAAGACTGTATACGATGCAGTTACAGACGGTCGTGTGCATTATCAGGCAATAAAAGCTCTCGATGAGAAATTCCCTTCTGCGGCTTGCTCCGTGATAATGGATCTTACGGTTGAAGCGGAGGCTTTTGGCGCGCAAGTCGATTTCCCGCAAGACGATATACCTACTGTTGTAGGCAGGTTGGCCGGAGATATGGATGCTGTCCGCAATCTTGCGGTGCCGGGAATGGACAAAGGCCGGATTCCGCAATATTTGCTTGCCAATAGGCTTGCCGCTGAAAATATTGTTGATAAGCCTGTTTTCGGCGGGATGATTGGCCCGTTCTCGTTGGCTGGAAGGCTATACGATATGTCGGAATTTATGATGGCATGTTATTGCGAGCCGGAAGTGGCCGGACTGCTTCTTGATAAATGCACCGAATTTCTGACGGCTTATTGTCTTGAGTTGAAAAAACAGGGCATACAAGGCGTGCTGATTGCCGAACCTGCCGCAGGACTGTTGTCCAACGACGGATGCCGCGATTTCTCTTCGAAATATGTCAAGAAAATTGTCGATACGGCTCAGGACAATGATTTTATTGTAATACTTCATAATTGCGGCAATACCGGGCAATGTACGGATGCTATGCTTGCGACCGGAGCCGGTGCATATCATTTTGGCAATGCGATTGATATGGTGGAGGCATTGGATGCTTGCCCGAAAGATGTGCTTGTAATGGGTAATATTGATCCGGTGGTGCTTTTTCAGCAATCTTCGGCTGAGGAACTTTATGCCGCGACAATGCAATTGTTGGAAAAGACAGCGGTCTATGATAATTTCGTTATTTCTTCCGGATGCGATGTCCCTCCCCACACACCGTTGTGTAATATAGAGGCTTTTTATCGTGCGGTGGAGCAATTTAATCTTTCGAAATAATCAGGATTGACGATGGATGCGGTTAACTATTTTGATTGTACGTTCGATGAGCTTTCGTTTGACTTGAAAGAGGCTTGGCAACTGATGGGCTACGGCGATTATGCTCCAAGCGATTATGTCAGGTCATTGACAGAAAAGATATTGAACGATTTGCAGTCAGTGGTGAGACCTCATTTCGGTTATGTCTTGCTTGACGGATACGTGGATGGAGGTGACCGTGTCGTTGTCGATGGTGTGGAATTGTCGCCGGGAAGGATAATCACGCATGCCATGAAAGGTGCGGATTGTTATGCTTTGTTTACTGCTACTATCGGAAGCGGTTTTGATGAATATTGCCGGAAATACAAGGAGGATGACGATATGGTCGATGCCTTGATTGCCGATGCTTTGGGCTCTGTTTTGGCCGAGGCGGTAGTGGCGGTGCTTGTGAAGACCCTTTCGGATAGAGCGGAAAGAAAAGGATGGCATATAAGCAATAATTATAGTCCGGGATATTGTGATTGGAAACTTTCCGACCAAAAGAAACTTTTCAGCCTGCTTCCCGAGGGACATACTGGCATATCGTTGACAGAGTCTTGCCTGATGCTTCCTGTGAAATCTGTAAGCGGCATAATAGCGGTGGGGGCTTCTGTCAGGAAACGTCCGTATGGGTGTGCGATTTGTAAGATGACTTCGTGTATTAAAAATCAGAAAAAGAAAACTACATAAAACCTGATATGTTATGAAAAAAATATTTACATCGGCATTTTTGATGATTGCCGCGGGAGGCTTCGCTTTTGGAGCTGCACCGGATGAGAATGATGTGAAAATGGACAGGTTCATCACCGATTTGATGAACAAAATGACTATAGAAGAGAAAATCGGGCAATTGCACCAGATTTCCGGTGGCGACGATATTGTTTCCGGGGAGCAACAGGTCAATAGCCCGGGACAGCAGAAAGCAGAAATGATACGGCGTGGGGAAGTTGGATCTGTGCTTAACGCCAAAGGGGTGGAGAAAGTAATGCAATATCAGAAAGTCGCTGTGGAGGAAAGCCGTTTGAAAATTCCGATGATGTTTGCCATGGATGTCATACACGGTTATGAGACAGGCTTTCCTGTCCCTCTCGGTATGGCTGCGAGCTGGAATATGGATTTGATTGAGCAAATGGCTCGTGTTGCGGCTGTCGAGGCGAGCGCCGACGGCGTGTGCTGGACTTTTAGCCCGATGGTGGATATTTCTCGCGACCCGCGTTGGGGGCGTGTGGTGGAGGGTGCCGGCGAGGACCCTTATCTTGGCAGTGAGATGGCGAGGGCTATGGTCCGGGGCTATCAAGGAGAGCCGGGCTTTGCTACTGATTCGCAAATAATGGCTACTGTCAAGCATTTTGCCTTGTATGGAGCGCCCGATGCCGGAAGGGATTACAGCACGGTGGATATGAGCCGGTTGCGGATGTATAATGATTATTTCCCGCCGTATAAGGCGGCGGTTGAGGCCGGTGCCGCTACTGTAATGTCGTCGTTCAACGAGGTTGACAATGTGCCCGCTACTGCAAATAAATGGTTGCTCGACGACGTGTTGCGCAAGCAGTGGGGTTTCGGTGGCTTGGTTGTCACAGACTATGCCGGAATCAATGATTTGCCGCGCCATGGCATAGGAGACCCGGTATCTACGACTATCCGGGCGCTGGAAGCCGGCACGGACATTGATATGGAGGCTTATGCTTATCACTATATGTTGCCCGAAGCTGTTAAGTCGGGGCGTGTGCCGATGGCTGTGCTCGACCGTGCTTGCCGGAGGGTGTTGGAGGCGAAATATAAATTGGGATTGTTTGACGACCCTTATAAATACATCGACGAAAGCCGTCCCGCAAAGGAGTTTTTCACGGAAGAGCATCGTGCTGTGGCGCGTAAAATGGCGGGTGAAAGTTTTGTGTTGCTTAAAAATGAAGGTAATGTGTTGCCTTTGAAAAAGAATGCTACGATTGCGGTTATCGGGCCTCACGGCAACAACCGCCCGATGATGCTCGGACCGTGGTTCTATCCCCACGATATTTATCGTGCGGCTACTGTCGTTGAGGGGTTGAAAGAAGTGTCGGGAGGAAAAGCTAATGTGCTCTATGCCCGTGGATGCCAGCCTTTTGAAAGCGAGGAATATGCTAAGCGTGTGTACTTCGGAAAGGAATTCGAGAAAGACAGCCGTTCTGACGAAGAAATCTTGAAAGAGGCTTTGGATGTGGCTGCCAAGGCCGACGTAATCGTTGCAACGCTTGGCGAGTCTACGGAAATGAGCGGCGAATCGAGCAGCCGTACTGATTTGAACCTGCCAAAGCCGCAGCAGGATTTGCTGAAGGAACTTGTAAAGACCGGCAAGCCGGTAGTTTTGGTGTTGTTTACCGGCCGGCCGCTTACTATTACTTGGGAGAAGGAAAATCTTCCTGCGATTTTGAATGTCTGGTTTGGTGGGACGGAAGCGGCATACGCTATCGGCGATGTGTTGTTCGGCGATGTGAACCCGAGCGGGAAACTTACTTCGACATGGCCGGTCAATGTCGGGCAGATTCCGATATACTACAATTGTAAGAACACCGGTAAACCTATGGATAAATGGTTCCAGAAATTCCGCAGCGGTTATCTTGATGTTTCCAACGAGCCGTTATTTCCTTTCGGTTATGGGTTGAGCTATACAACTTTCGAATATGGCGATATAACCCTTGACCATGACTCTATGGGCGAGAAAGGGAAACTGACGGCGAGCATCACGGTTAAGAATACGGGAAAATACGACGGATATGAAACAGTTCAGCTCTACATTAGAGATGTATACGCAAGTATCATTCGCCCATTGAAAGAGTTGAAAGGATTCAAAAAAGTGTTTATTAAAGCCGGTGAATCGGTTACTTTGGATTTCGAGATAACTTCCGAGATGCTTAAGTTCTATAATTATGAGCTTGATTATGTGTGTGAGGCTGGCGATTTCGAGGTTATGATTGGCAGGAATAGCTCTGATTTGAAAACTGCTAAGTTTAAGTTGGTTGATTAAAATTAGTAATGATGGTTAAAACTGATAAACAAGTAAATTATCTTGCTCCGTTTATTACGCTGGTCATACTATTCTTTTTTGTTGGATTTTTGACTACGGCAAACGGACAATTTCAGGGCCCTTTGAAATCTGTGTTTCTGAGTGAGGCCGGTGATTTGAAAAACACGTTTGCGACGCTGATTTCATTCGTATGGTTTCTTGCCTATCCTTTGACAGGCGGAATAGGTGCCTCGTGGGTTACGAAGTACGGTTATAAGCGCACTCTTTTACAGGCATTGGCAGTGTTGATGGTCGGATTATTGATATTTTGGCTTTCGGCGGTGTTTACCACGGCATTTCCTGATGCGAGATTTGCGGTGGCTTCTGCCAAAGTGCCTTGGGGATTTGTCATATTTCTCATAGGCTCTTACGTTGTAGGTGCGGCCGCCACTATTTTGCAGGTAGTCATCAATCCGTATCTTACGGCCTGCGATGTAAAGAATACCCAGCCTGTGCAGCGGCTGAATATCGGTGGCTCCGCCAATTCGTTCGGTACGACTCTTGCTCCGTTTTTTGTTACGGGCATCGTGTTCGGCGGTTTGTCGGTGGAAGATTTGGAGATAGGACAGATACAGACTTCTTTTCTTGTGCTTACGTTGGTATTTCTTGTGGTGACTTTGATTCTTTCCAAGATGAGGTTGCCTGATATTGCGGGCACAAAAGCCGAGGCTGGCGAGAAACTGGAGAAATCGGTCTGGTCGTTCAGCCATCTTACGTTAGGCATTGTAGCGATATTCTTTTATGTCGGCGTGGAGGTTTGTGTCGGTCAGAATATCAATTTGTATGCTATGGAATTGGAAAAGGCCGGTAGGACTTTCTCTTTCTTTGGCTTAACTTCTTTGACAATATTCGGGATAAATTTTGCCATTCCGGCGTTGATGGCTACCCTTTATTGGGGCGGTATGCTTGTAGGGCGGTTGATTTCAAGCTCGATGAGCAACGTTTCTCCTCGTGTGCAGTTGGGCATAGCCGCAGTGTTTGCCGCTTTGTCTACGGTTTTGGCAATCATATTCGATAATCCGTGGTTTCTCGTCATTGTCGGATTTTTCCATTCAGTGATGTGGGGCTCGATTTTTACTTTGTCTGTCAACAAGTTGGGGAAATATACTTCGGTCGCTTCGGGCGTGTTTATGGTTGGTGTCATAGGCGGGTCGCTGCTTCCTCTTTTGCAAGGTGTTCTCGCCGATGCTATGGATGGTGTTTGGCGAATGACGTGGACAATCGTTATTGCCGGAGAATTATATATCCTCTATTATGCTCTTTCCGGCTCGAAAGTAAGGCAGTCGGCCGAATGATTTGTTTGGTATGATGATTAGTTAAAACTTAAAAAATAGATTGTTATGAACTCAAAATTAGCGAATACTCATAAATTTCTTGCCACTCCGAAAACAGGTGACGGCAGAATATATTTCCATCCTATTTTTATGATGCACGCCGCACGGCAGTATGGCAAGACTTATAGCGAATTCATGCAGGACTACCGTGTGCTGGTGGATTCGAATATGAAACTTTTGGAAATGTACGGCCATGATGCCGTGAGTGTGATTTCCGATTCTTATCGTGAAGCGTCGGCTTTCGGGGCAAAAATCACATTCGACGGCGACAGTTCTCCGAAAGTGGATAAATTGATTACTTCGATGGCTGATGTGGAGAAATTGGAGATACCGGATGTGTATTCTTGCGTCCGCACTCTTGACCGTATCGAAGGGGTGAGATTGTTCCGGGAGAAATTGGGGAATCCTTTCCCGATTATAGGATGGGTTGAAGGTCCGCTTGCCGAGTCGGCGGATTTGTCGGGCGTATCCGAATTGTTGATGAACATGATAATGGAGCCGGATATGGTGAAGGCTTTGCAACAGAAATGTCTGCAAATGGCCAAGGATTTTGCTTTGGCTCAGATAAAGGCCGGCTCAAATATAATGGGTGTCGGCGATGCCATTTGTTCGCAGATTTCTCAGGATATGTACGATGAATTTTGTTTACCTTTGCATCGTGAGTTGTTTAAGTTCATCCATGATAACGGAGCAATTGTCAAACTGCATATCTGTGGCGATATAACCCATATATTGCCGTCGTTGGCAAAAACGGATGTCGATATTCTTGATGTAGATTGGATGGTCGATATGGCGGAAGCTCACAAGTCAATGGGCGACGGGGTTATGGTCTGCGGAAATATTGATCCTGTCACAGAGGTGCTTGAAGGGACAGAGGCTTCGATAAAGAGTAAGTTTGACGCAATCAAGGCAAGTGTCCCCGTGGAAAATTGGATTTTTATGGCGGGATGCGAAATCCCCCGCGATTCTCCTGTCGGGAATGTAAGATATATGCGTGAAATATCAATGAAGAAGTAATATATGAGATTCGGTTTGATTGTAATTGCCTGTATGCTGGCTTTTCCGACATATTCTCAGATTAGAGTAGAGGCCATTTCTGCCGAGCCTGTGCTGAAAGTGTTGCCGCTTGGCGACATAAAGCCGTCAGGATGGATAAAGGAGCAGATGCGCAAGGATTTGGATGGGTTTGTTGGTCATCTGGACGAGCTTGTGCCGTCGCTTATGGGCGATTCCATTTACGGTAGCGAACGCTTGCATAAGGGGAGCGTATTGAAAGAGCTCGGAAATTTGCGCGAGGGCGATGCCCAAGGCGACGAGCAGTATAAATGGTGGAATTCTGAGACACAGTCGAATTGGTGGGACGGATACATACGCCATGCTTTTCTCCTTGACGACAAACAGGCGATAGAGCGTTGCCGCCGTCGTGTGGAGTATATCTTGTCGACACAGGATGATGACGGCTATGTCGGAATCTACGACAGGAGCCTGCGGTTTAAATGTACCGGCGAGAATGGAGAGCTATGGGCAAAGGCCACATTGTTCAGAGGCTTGCTTGCTTATTATGAGTTTACCCATGACGAGCGGGTGTGGACGGCTGTGGTTAAGGCTGTGGATAATCTGATGGATAATTGGCCTGTCAATGAGTCGCATCCGTTTGATACCGGAAAAGATTATAATGGGGGAGTGGGGCACGGATTGGTCTTTACTGATGTGCTCGACCGTATGTATCAGATTACCGGCGACAGGAAATATGAGGAGTATGCCTTGTTCTTGTATCTGGATTATTCGAGATGGTTCCAATGGGAGCAGGATGCACAATTGGGAAACATATTGGATGATGGCTATAAGTTGAAATGCCATGGCGTACATACTTATGAGCATTTGCGCCCGGTTATTGTTGCGGCGGGAGCTTCGTCTGATACGGAATTGAAGAGGGCTTTGAACGTCTATTTGCAGAAAATCCATTCGGCAACAACTGTTACAGGCGGGGCTATCGGCGACGAATGGATTGGCGGACGCAAGGCCGACGCGACAGCCACGGGATATGAATTTTGTTCGTCCCATGAGCTTATGGACAGCTATGGCGTATTGTTGCAGCGTACAGGCATCATTGCTTTGGGCGGGCAGATTGAAAATATCTTTTATAATGCGGCGCTTGGAGCGAAGCATCCGGAACATTCGTTTATAGCTTATTTGAAAACCGACAACTCGTATGAAATGACAGGTCCTCGCAACGGTGCATTGGATTCTGATAAAAAGCAGACACGGTATAAGTATTCCCCTGCCCATCAGGATGCCGCCGTGTGTTGTGTGCCCAATGCGGGGCGTATTGCGCCGTATTTCTTGCAGAATGCGTGGATGACCGACAGTGAGGGCGCGTTGGTGGCAAATGTGCTTATGCCGTCTGTTCTTGATACGGAAATAGACGGAAAGCATATTTCCATAGAAACGGAAACGGCATATCCGTTTGAAAACAGTTTCGTGTTTAATGTAAAATCGGAAGGCGGCATTGTTCTGAAAATACGGAGGCCCTCTTGGGCTGGGAAAGTGAATTGCAGCGTGCCGTATGAAGAAAAGGACGGTTATGTGGAAATTTCGGGAAATTTCATTTCAGGGAAAGAAATTTCACTGTCATTTGATACGGATGTGCGTGTCATTGAGAACCCTGAAGGGGAACATTATTTTGCATACGGGGCAAATGTGTATGCCCTTCCGATTGAGGCTGTGGAAATTAAAGGGAGGGAGTATGCTCCGGGATATGCCGACTACTATTATAAGCCGGCCGGGGATGCCGGAATATATAAGTATATAGAAAATAACGGCGCTTGTTACGGTAAAGGTAAGATTATTGTTAGTTTGGAAAATCTGAAAACAGGTGGTACTGATAGGGTTGAGCTTGTTCCGATAGGTAAAACGGTGTTGAGGCAAGCGGCGTTTTGAATCATGGGGCTGTGCGGGAGCATGGCCCTTGTTTTTGTTATGTTCGGGAGTTCTGGTAACAAAAACAGTAATGAGGTTATTGTAATTATGGTGATGTGGCGTAATTTTGCAGCGTAATGGCTACAGATGCACATAATGCAAAAGTCGACCGTCTGTTGCGGATGATACGCGAAGGCAAGACGATGACGTTGCGCCAGCAGCTTTCGCTTGTCGTGCAGCTAAGTATTCCGGCCATAGTCGCGCAATTCTCCTCGATTGCCATGCAGTATATAGACGCAGCCATGGTCGGCAGCGTAGGGGCGGACGCTTCTGCTTCGATAGGTCTGGTTTCTACTTCCACGTGGCTGATGATGGGGTTGTGCAGCGCGGTTGCAATCGGGTTTACCGTGCAGGTGGCACATTTGGTCGGCGCGAATGATTTCCGGAGGGCACGGTCGGTGTTGCGCCAATCTTTTGTAGCCGCTGCTGTATTCGGGCTTTTTATGGCTTTGTCGGGTTCAGGCATAAGCGGGGAACTTCCGGAAATGCTTGGCGGGACAGAGGAAATCAACCCCGGTGCTACGCAGTATTTTATGATATTTTCGTTGTTCTTGCCCGTATTGCTTATGATACAGTTGTCGGGCGGGATGCTGCGGTGTAGCGGTAATATGAAGATTCCGAGCATGCTCAATGTCCTGATGTGTGTGCTCGACGTGGTGTTCAATTATTTTTTGATATTTCCAACAAGGGAAATCCATATTTTGGGCTCGCCGGTAAATATGCCCGGCGCGGGATTGGGCGTTGTAGGTGCGGCCTTGGGCACGGGGTTTGCCGAAGTGGTGGTGGCCGTTGTGATGATATGGTTCTTGTGCAGGAAGTCGCCTGAATTGAAATTGACCGGAGAGAAAGGCAGTTTTGCTCCGCGCAGGGAGGTGCTTTGGGAAGCGTTGCGGATAAGCACTCCTTTGGCATTGGAGCATGCGGTGATTTGCGGGGCACAGATTATGACTACAGTCATTGTCGCGCCGTTGGGCGTGTTTGCGATAGCGGCCAATTCGTTTGCCATTACTGCGGAAAGCCTGTGTTATATGCCGGGATATGGTATTTCCGACGCGGCGACTACCTTGGTGGGGCAAAGTGTAGGAGCACGGAGGAAGCATCTATGTATGAGGTTTGCCAATATCACGGTGGTTATGGGTATTGCCGTGATGGGCGTGATGGGTGTGATTATGTATGTCTTTGCGCCTGAAATAATAGGGGTGATGACCCCTGTCGGGGAAATCCGCGAGCTTGGAGTGATGGCTTTGCGCATAGAGGCTTTCGCCGAGCCTATGTTTGCAGCTTCGATAGTGGCTTATGGCGCGTTTGTCGGCGCTGGGTATACGCTTGTGCCGAGCTTGATGAATCTTGTGAGCATTTGGGCTGTGCGTTTGTCGCTTGCGGCATATCTTGCGCCTGTGATGGGGCTGCGCGGCGTGTGGATTGCGATGTGCGTGGAGTTGTGCTTCCGTGGTGTAATTTTCCTCGTCAGATTGTGGACTAAAGGCTGGACTAAAAAGATAGATTTATAATAGCAGGTTTTATATGAAATATGATTTTGATGAATTGATAAATCGCCGTGGCACTAATTCTTATAAATGGGACAGTGCGCCGGAGGACGTTTTGCCTATGTGGGTGGCCGATATGGATTTCCGTACGGCTCCGGCTGTTACCAACGCTTTGCGGGAGAGGATTGAGCACGGCATTTTCGGTTATACCAAAGTGCCTGATGCTTATTACGACGCTGTCACCGGCTGGTTTGCAAGGCGGCATAATTGGAATTTCAAAAAAGAATGGATAATCTACACCTCAGGAGTTGTTCCTGCAATATCGGCGATAATAAAAGCGTTGACTGTGCCGGGCGACAAGGTGTTGGTGCATACCCCTGTATACAATTGTTTCTTCTCTTCTATACGCAATAACGGATGCGAGGCAGTGGAATTGCCGTTGGTCTATGAGGATAAGACTTACCGTATTGATTTCACTGAGTTCGAGAAGGCTGTTTCGGAGCCGTCGGTAAAGATTTATCTGCTTTGTAATCCCCATAATCCGGCAGGGAGGGTATGGACGCGTGAGGAACTTGAAAAAATAGGGGATATTTGTGGGCGCAATGGAGTGACGGTAGTTTCCGACGAGATACATTGCGAGCTCACTTACCGCGGGCATGATTATGTCCCGTTTGCTTCTGTCTCCGGCAGATTCCAGTCCACGGCGGTTACTTGTGTTTCACCGAGCAAGGCTTTCAATATCGCGGGGCTTCAGATTGCCAACATCGTGGCGGCTGACGCTGAGGTGAGGAAAAAGATAGATAAAGCCATAAATATCAACGAGGTTTGCGATGTCAATCCATTTGGCGTAATTGCCACTATTGCCGCTTATAATGAAGGGGAGGAATGGCTCGACGATTTGCGTAAGTATCTTTACGGCAATTATTTGGAGCTGAGGGAGTGGTTCGGGACGAACTATCCGCAATATCCTGTTACTGAATTGGAGGGGACGTATCTTGTTTGGGTGGATTTCCGCTCGACCGGGCTTTCGTCGGAACAGTTGGAGGCTTTATTTCTTGAGAAAGGGAAAGTTTGGCTTAACGAGGGGACGATGTATGGAGCTGCCGGTGACGGCTTCATGCGCATAAACATAGCTTGTCCGCGCAGCCGTATGCGTGTCGGGCTGGAGCGTATCGGCATGGTGCTTGACTCATTGTAGCGCGTCCGGTCATTCCCATGTGTAGTTGTCTGCTTGCGCAGATTTCGAACGGAAATACGCGTTTGCGAATGGTCTTGTAAGCCGGAATATCGGTGTCGTGAAGAATTGTTTCGGGGCATGCAGTATGCCGGCGATTTTTCGTAGGGATGATATGTAGATTAGTGTTTCTGTTAGATAGATTAAGATTGCTGTTCCAACCGATATGGCAGGAACTATCCAATAGTCAGGCTGTTGGAGGAAGTCGTAAGCAGAAAGCAAGGTGAGAGCCATTAGCAAAATAAGGTAAATGGACCTTATGGCTGTGATTAGACTACTGGCTGTTGTTGCTTTTGGGTGTATTTTGCCGAGCGTGAATGCCCTGTGCGCTTTTTCGGAGGCATAGTAGTCGCGTGGGTCGTCACATCTCATATCCAAGACACTCTCGCCGGATAACTCCACATAAGTGTCGGCCATCGGCGCAATTTCGTTGATGAAAATGTCGTCGTCGCCATATTTGAGGTTCATAGTTTTTGAGTAGCCTTTGTTGTCGAAAAACAACTGCTTGCTGAACGCTATGTTGCGTCGGTCGCCACGGTACGGATGCTTCCGTATGGCAGCGGCTAAATATTGTGAGTCGGTCATTGCGGTGTCGAAAGAGCGGTACCGGCGTCCCGCCGCTTTATCCTGCCGGTAGCAATAGTGGCTGTAACCTATTACGATGCTTGGACGGCCGTCGAAATGCCGGGAAATGCGTGTGAGCCATTCTTCGCTTCTGGGGATGCAGCTTGCCTCGGTGAGCAATACCGTGTCGTTCGTGGCGGCCTTTATTCCTAATGTGGCCGACAGTTTCCTTATCGAGACGTTGCAGCTCGTGTCGGGGATGAATGTGCTGCGTAGTGACGGATATTCGGCCGTAAGGCGTGTCAGGATGCCGTCGGTGGTTGCCGACGAATCGGAATTTACCACTATCACCTCGAAGTCGGGATGGTCCTGTGCCATTATTGCCGGTATGGATTCCTCCAGATATGCCGAATTTGAATTGTTCGCAAATACTATTACCGATATTGGCGCGGGCTTGTTGCCGCTTGCCGCAGAACATTTTTTCAGCTGTCTTTTTAACGCTGATTTGCGCCGTAGTATGTAAGTAGCCTGTACGGCGGCAAGAATAAGACAAATAGCGGCGATGGCTGCAAGTACATATTCCGGATTTATAGATTGTGTGGGCATCTTCGAAATTTTAGATAGGCAAAGGTACTGCTTTTCGGACATTATTCTTAGTTTTTTGCGTTGTAATGACTAACTTTGCATTCAAATTTTTCTTTTCAATGGAAACAGCGTTATATTTAATTCCTGTGCCTCTTGGCGAATCTCCGCTTGAGCGTGTTTTGCCGTCGTATAATGTCGAGGTGATACGTGGAATAAAGTTTTTCATTGTTGAGAATGTGCGTTCTGCGCGGCGTTTCCTTAAAAAATGCGATAAAACGATAGATATTGACGGGATTACGTTCTATACGCTTGACGAGCACACCCGTCAGGAAGATATTACCGGCTATCTTGACCCTTTGCTTGCCGGCAGTCCGATGGGAGTTATTTCGGAGGCCGGTTGTCCGGCTGTCGCCGACCCGGGGTCGGATGTGGTTGCTATGGCTCAGGCCAGAGGCCTGAAGGTGATTCCTTTGGTCGGGCCGTCGAGTATCCTGCTGTCGCTTATGGCTTCCGGCTTTAATGGGCAGAGTTTCGCTTTCAACGGTTACCTTCCGGTAGAGGCGGCAAAGCGTACACGTAAATTCCGGGAGATGGAGCGGTGCATAGATGCGGGGCAGACCCAGATATTCATAGAGACACCGTATCGTAACAATAAGCTTATTGCGGATATTTGCGCGTCGGTAAGGAAAAATCTGCGGCTGTGTGTGGCTTGCGATGTCACTTGCGATGGAGAGTCGGTAGTTACGCATGCTGTGGGCGACTGGTGCAGGATGAAGTATGATTATAACAAGCGTCCTGCTATATTTTTATTATATCGTTGATTATGACTAAAAAGATATATTTCAACTCATACCAGTATTCGTTGTTCGGCGAAGGCTCTGCACCGGGCGAGCCTGACGCTTTGTTGAGCGGGGGGGCGGACTGTAAAAATGTGAAGGCAAAAGTTTCGGAGCTGGATATTCCTGTCGCTGACTTGCATAAATCGGCGGTGTTGAAGTATATGTGTTTTGGCAGCGGGAGCAGCGGCAATTGTGCTTATCTGGGAAATGACGAGGCTGGAATATTGATTGATGCCGGTGTGGATATGCGGAAAGTTGTGGACGCGTTGCAGGAAAACGGCATTTCTCCAGAGTCGATAAAGGGCATTTGTCTTACCCACGATCATAGCGACCATGTGCGTTATGTCTATGCTTTTTTGAGGAAATACAGGTCAACAGCTTTGTTTTGCACGAATAAGGCTTTGAATGGAATATTCCGCCGTCATAGCATTTCGCGGAGGATTAAGGATTATCATACAGCTATTTATAAGGAAATACCGTTCAAAGTCGCCGGATTCGAGATTACGGCGTTCGATGTGTCGCACGACGGTACGTGCAATTCCGGTTTCTCTGTGGCTTTCGGCGATTCGCGGTTTGTTGTCGCTACCGATTTAGGTACGGTCACCGAGCGGGCGCGTTATTATATGTCGCAGGCCGATTATTTGGTCATAGAGAGCAATTATGACTCTAAAATGCTTGACGAAGGGCCGTATCCGGAATATTTGAAAAACCGTATACGTACGGATGCCGGACATCTTGACAATGCCGATGCCGCCGCTTTTGTGGCCGAGATATATAATCCCCGGTTGAAATACGTGTTTTTGTGCCATTTGAGCGAGGATAACAATTCTCCCGAAGTGGCTAAGCGTACAATGACCGATGTGCTGACGGCAAAGGGCATAACGGTAGGCGACGGCACCGATTCGCTGGTCGACCGCTCGAAGGATCTGCAGGTCGTCGTATTGCCGCGCTATGATGTGACGAGGTGCTATAAATTCATTGTCGGTATGGATAAAAAATAAGGATACGCCGCTTTCCGGCATATCCTCGTTTCATTGTTGTCGTGCTTTCTTATTCTGTCACTTTTACACCGGCAAGTTCCGGGTCTATCATTATTCGTCCGCAGTATTCGCAAACGATAATCTTTTTGTGCATCTTGATTTCCATTTGGCGTTGTGCCGGAATGCGGTTGAAGCATCCTCCGCACGCGTTGCGCTGTACGGTGACGATGCCGAGACCGTTGCGGGCGTTGCTGCGTATGCGTTTGAAGGCTTTCAGCAGTCGCGGCTCGATTTTTTCTTCCAGCGCCTTGGCCTTTTCACGGAGTTTCTCTTCGTCTTGTTTCGTCTCCGAGACTATTTCGTCGAGTTCCGACTTTTTGTCCTCAAGCACGTGCTGACGGTCGTCGAGCTGTTCTTCCGCCGTCTTTATGTCGGCAACTTTGTTGTCTGCCTGTTCGCTGTATTCGCGTATGCGCTTTTCGCAGAGTTCTATTTCAAGTTGCTTGAAACCGATTTCCTTTGCAAGGAAATCGAATTCCTTGTTGTTGCGCACATTGTTTTGCTGCTCGGTGTATTTGTCGATAGCCGCTTTTGCGTCCAGTATCTCGTTCTTTTTTGTGGTAACGGCTTTATGCAGCTCGTCGGCTTCGTTCTTGAAATTCTGGATTCGGGTTTTAAGACCCTCTATCTCGTCTTCAAGGTCTTTTACTTCAAGCGGAAGCTCGCCGCGCAATGTCTTTATGCGGTCGATTTCCGATAGCAGTGTCTGCAAGTCGTAGACAGCTTTCAGACGTTCTTCTACAGTCAGTTCTTTTTGTTCTTTTTCGTTAGCCATAACTTATATGTAATTAATTGTATTTATATCTGTTTTAGAGAAAGTTACCGGTATGTCGGGAAATTTGCCGGCAATGATGTCGCGCAGGATGCTTTTTGCGCATTGCTCGCTTTCATAATGCCCTATGTCGGCCAAGCTGATTATGCCGCGGTAGGTGGTGAAATCGTGATACTTGAAATCGCCTGAGACGTAAACGTCGGCACCGGCGGCTATCGCGTCGCTGGCCATCGGAGCGCCGCTGCCTCCACACATTGCTACACGCCTTATGGTAGACGACGGATTTCCGCTATATCGTATGGTGTGTATGCCGAATGTGCTTTTGAGAAGTTGGAGGAAATCACCTAATGAGGTGGGTTCAATGTCACCTATTATTCCGCTTCCGTTGTATTTGTCACTGTTGGCAAGAGGGATGATATCGTATGCCGGCTCTTCGTAGGGGTGTGCGGCAAGCATGGCTTCTATGGCCTTTCCCGCTTTCCATACGGGTATTATCACTTCTATGCGTTTTTCCCTGCCGTGGTGTAATTCTCCTTTTCTTCCGGAGAATGGCGTTGCACCCTCTTTTGGCCGGAAAGTGCCGGTACCCTCCATAATGTAGCTGCACGAATCATAGTTCCCTATGTTTCCGGCTCCGTTCTCATAAAGGGCGTTGAGTACGGCTTTTTCGTATTCTTCGGGGACGAATGCCACCGCTTTCGCTAATGTCCCTTTTTGAGGGACGAGCACTTTCACGTTTTCCAGTCCCGCCATTTTTGCCATGCGGAAAGATACTCCATCCGTGGCATTGTCGAGATTCGTGTGGGCGGAATATATTGCAATGCCGTAATTCAGGGCTTTTGTAATTATTCGTCCTGTCTCGGTCGACGGTGTTACTGATTTTATGCCTTTGAAAAGCAGCGGATGATGGGATATAATAAGATTGCAGTTGCTCTCTTTTGCTTCGTCGACAGTCTGTTCTGTCACGTCAAGTGTCAAGAGCACTCCTACACAGTCGTTTGCAGCATCGCCTACTTGTAATCCGGCATTGTCATAATTCTCTTGCAATGCGCGAGGTGCAAACGCTTCAATCGCATTTAAGATATAGCGTATCTTCATCAAAAGATATTTCGGCGGCAAAGATAGTGAAAATCGAGTGCAGAGACAAATGAAAATGGAATTTTCAGATTTGTCTATGCCGGGATGTCGATTTTTGTATTCCGATTCTCTTTTGTCAGGGTTTTAGTTTTCCGATAAGCTCTTTTACGCCTTCGGTGGCTTTTTTCGCTATGACTGTGAGGTTAGGCATGTCGATTTCCGCCGGTTTCGGGTCTATGTAGTAGATGGGGGTGCCGCGTTTTGCATAATAGAGCAATCCTGCGGCGGGGTAGACCACGAGCGACGTGCCTATCACAACCACAATGTCGGCCTGCTTCACAATGTCGGCGGCTAAGGTTATATTCGGGACAGGCTCTTGGAAAAACACAATGTGCGGGCGCACAGGGTCGCCGTATGGGTCGCGTGTGTCGGGCGATGTCTCGATGTTGTCGGGCGTAAGGGTGTATACCCGGCTTTCGTCGCGCATCGAGCGTATTTTCATCAATTCTCCGTGTAGATGCAGCACATTTGTGCTTCCCGCTTTTTCATGCAGGTTGTCGACATTCTGCGTGATTATGTGTACGTCGTACCAGCGTTCCAATTCTTTCAGTCCGAGGTGTGCGGCGTTGGGCTGGCAAGATAGCAACTCCTTGCGCCGTTTGTTGTAGAATTTGTGGACAAGCGCCGGATTGCGCACGAAACCGTCGTGGCTCGCTACTTCCATTACAGGATATTCGTCCCACAAGCCTCCGGCGTCGCGGAAAGTGGAAATGCCACTTTCCGCGCTTATGCCGGCACCTGTTAAAACCGCTATCTTTTTCATGATTGCATATTATTTCAATACGTTCAGCTCTTTTCCGACTTTGATGAAAGCCGCAATGGCTTTGTCGAGGTGCTCCCGTTCGTGTCCGGCTGAAAGCTGTACGCGGATGCGCGCTTGTCCTTTCGGCACTACCGGGTAGTAGAAGCCGGTGACGTAGATGCCTTCTTCCTGCATCTTGGCGGCGAAGTCCTGTGAAAGTTTCGCGTCGTAGAGCATTACGGCGCAGATAGCCGATTGCGTAGGCTTGATGTCGAATCCGGCGGCAATCATTTTGTCACGGAAATAGTTGACGTTTTCCATCAATTTTGAATGAAGCGCGTCGCTTTCTTCCAGCATCTTGAACATTTCAAGGCTTGCCCCTACGATAGCCGGGGCTACGGAGTTGGAGAACAGGTAAGGACGCGAACGCTGGCGCAGCATGTCGATTATCTCTTTACGTCCTGTGGTGAATCCTCCCATTGCGCCTCCGAACGCTTTGCCGAGGGTGCCCGTGAAGATATCTATTCTTCCGTAGAGGTTGAATTGTTCGGCTACGCCGTGCCCTGTCGGGCCTACTACTCCGGCCGAATGCGATTCGTCGACCATAACGAGGGCGTCGTATTTTTCGGCGAGGTCGCAGATTTTATCCATCGGAGCTACGTTGCCGTCCATCGAGAATACTCCGTCGGTGGCAATTATGCGGAATCTTTGTGCCTGGGCCTCTTTCAGGCAACGTTCCAAATCCGCCATGTCGGCATTTGCATAGCGGTAGCGTTTTGCTTTGCAAAGACGTACGCCGTCGATGATTGAGGCGTGGTTGAGCGCGTCGGAGATTATTGCGTCGTCTTCGGTGAATAGCGGCTCGAAAAGACCGCC
>URQP01000018.1 GCA_900550025.1 uncultured Porphyromonadaceae bacterium
CCACCGCCGTCATCACAATTTTATTAGATATTTTCATAAATAGAACAGTTTTTATTCAGACTATCAAATTCGATACAAAGCAACCAAATATGGCGAATATTTTCAAACCTCAAAATACGCCAACACTACTATATGTTATACAACATAAAACCGCCACCACGTTTCCACCACGTCATACGGCCGGTTTTCTCTGATTATCAGCCATCGATCATTCAAGTCCAGATTCTACCACAAAATCCACTTTTCCAAATCGTTTCAACCATATTTTTCCATTTTTCCAAAACTTTTTCCGCAATTTTCTCCGCTTTTCCAAAATTTCTATGGCATTTAAACACCGTAGGCATACAACAAAGGCCTTACGCCGGAGAAGAACCGGCATAAGGCCTTTGCCTGTCTTAAAGACAATTTCCTATTTCACTATGGAAACTTTCTGCATTTCGCGCGTACCGAGAACAGCATTCTCAACAGTCAAGAAATATATGCCTTCTGGAAGATCCGAAAGGTCGATGTTTTCCTGCACCCCTTCAAACACTTTGACAGTCACACCGCTCGCATTAGTCAGCGTAAGGCTTGTATAATCTCCTTCAACTTTCAAATAACCGGAAGTAGGATTCGGATATACTTTCACCTGTGCGCCATAAACGCCGTCTATTCCTGCATCCTCGCCGAAACGTATGGTTTCAAGCTTCGATGTGCCGGAATAGTATACAGCCTCAACTCCAGCCGTATGCGCTCCGTCCTTAAAATCTACGAAACGATAGCTAATCTGGTCGGTCGTAGCCACAAGGTTGCCGTCAAGATAAACATTGTAGCTTACTGCCGGACGCTGCACATCCTCTGCCGCCGGAGCCTTCATCATGCGCTTCTGCGGAAGGCTTCCGATATAAATGTCGTCGAGCATCAGAATCCAGCCGTCAGCATTCGACACGTTACGTATCGCGACGCGTTTTGCTCCAGCAGGAATCGTATAAGAATACTCCATCCAATAAGTGAACGGAGTAAGGCGTTCCGCCATCCATACAAAATCATCTTCCTCCGGCTCGTCAACCATAGAATAGCCCACACTGAAATAGTCGGGCATTCCCTCAGCCTGCGCCGCAGAACTTGCATAGAAACTGAACTGGAAGTCGTGGGCGTACGACAGTTCAGGCGAAATCAGCCAATCGTCGTTCTGCACCAAAGCAGCAAAACTTGCGAGATACTTATTTCCGCTGTGCGGGGCAAGCATCGGGTATTTCGTGAGCGGCATGTCAGGATTTGTTGTCTCGGCAGCCGACGGATTGAACACCATAAACGACATATAGTCGCCATTGCCTTCGAACGAAGCGTTATCGAATCCCCAAGTGGGCTGTCCGTCAAGATCCCAATATTCCCAACCGGCCTTGCCCGGAGAATTGATTGCAAAGTCCTCGTGGTCCTCGAAGTCGTCGAATATCACGGCCGAAGTGTTCCATGTGAACAACGCCGTCTTGACATCCTTGTCATAGTTCTCTATGGTAAGGTTAATCGGATCAGATATGATTTCCTTCAAAAGATATGCCTCAGTGGTGTAGCTGTCCTCAACCGAGAAATCCACGACTTCGCTAACCGCCTCATAACCTTCCAAAGTTATTGTCATATCATACTTGTCCTTCACAAGGGTCGGGAACAAAGCGCAACCATTTTCATCGACAGCCACATTGTAGGAATTCTGATATACCTGTCCGGCCATCGAGACAAGCGCACCTTTAGCGCCCTCGCCCTCGCTGTTCGACTTGACATTTACAGTCACCTTGGTGTACATATGGTAGCCCACAAACTGCGACATCGAAGCTTCCGACATAGAGCCGTCAGGATATACGGTACGCACAGCGTATGCATAAACACCGTCGGGCAAATCGGCAGGAGTATCGGTAAACTCCGCTGTCTCCGCATTCTCTTTCACCAAAGTCCAAGCATCAGGAGTGGAAATCTGACTTTCCGACAATCTGTAAACATTGTATTTGCAGAAATCAGGCATCACAGAGCCTTCCTCCACTTCGCTTTCCTCACCGCCATTGTCGGCAAGACGCTTACCGGTCGCGCGTATCATCAGGTTCTGGGCCATGCCATGGTCTTCGATATAATCGAAATCCCCGTTGGTGTAAGTGGCAGCAAACACGTGGCGGTTCTTGAGGAACGGATATTCGAAGCTCTTTCCGGAATCGGCTCCCACGCCGAGATAGCCTTCGTAGCCCAATGCCACAACGCATCCGTCAGGAGCATAGATCTTTTCATCCAAAGCCACTTCCACCCACTGATTATCGGCAGGAACGTTTACATCCTGCTGATAAAGCACATTGCCGGTAGGATTGCCGTCCCCATCGAGCGCGAACACATAGGCCGTGACATAATAGTGCGGGCCTCCGGCTGAGGTCTGGTACCACGAAATGCCGTCAAGTACAACCGGCTCACGGTAGACCGTACCGAGAACGGTCTTGTCAGTAGCGTTGTCGATACCCATAGAAGTTGCGGACGTGCCTTCGTCCACACGCAAGGCTACAGCGGCATCCGCATCTGCCCAGCTTACGTCCACCGATGACATGTCCCCGGTAGCCACAGCCGACACATTTACAGGACGGTATTTCAAATATTCCGCGCTGATATTGCCAAGGTCGAGGTCACCGTCTGTCAAAGTGAATTCAGTTTCCGTTGTAGCAAACCACTCTTTAGCCACAGTCAGCGGGCAAGCCTCGCCCAAAGCCGGGATTTCATCGAAAGCGAACGCGCCGTCGGCACCGGTAGTCGCAGTGAATTCATCAATCGCGACAACAGTAACCGTAGCATCCGCAAGCGGGCTGCCGTCAGCAAGAACCACCTTGCCGGAAACCTTATAGTACGACAGTTCTTCGAGTTGGAAATCCTTCACAGCGTCGCCGCCGTCCACCGTAACTTCAGCTTCCGCCGGATGATAGCGTTCCGCATTAACAGTCACAGTGTAAGAGCCGTCTTTCACTGCATAGAACGCATATTCACCATTTTCATCCGACGTTGTGGTAATATTGTCACCCGACAATGTCACAAGAGCGCCTGCCACAGGCGAACCGTCCGCATCGGCTATCTTTCCGGAAATCACCGCGCCTGCACATTGCATGTCCAAAGCGATGGCAGCCTTTTTATTGAACGACGAAGACGGGTAATTTCCATAGTTGAATTCCGTCCACGAATTACTATAGTACAAAGTGCCGTAGCTGTCGGCAATGCCATACGTGCCGTACATTACGCCGTTGTAGTACGTGTCGCCAAGATTGTGCGTGGTCATCACAGCCAGATTCTTGCCTTTATCAAGCTGGAACTTCCTGTCAAGCGTCAACTTCACTGTGGACTGTCCGTCAGCCACGTCGATAATGCCGGCATAGACAAGCGTCCATTCCTCTTCCGGAATCCAATTACGGTCGGTAGGGAGTGCGGTAGTATTCGCCATATACACCTTGAACGGCACATTCTCGACAGCCGACGGCGAAGCGTTGTTCACGTAGAACGAGTACGACTCAATCACACCGTAGTCGTGTCCGATTTCCTCCGGAATATAAACGTTCTGCGCAACGGCATACTTATAGTACATACTTGCAATCACATACTGGTCCCATCCCGAGACTTCACCTATCTCCACATACTCGGCGGAGCCGGCAGGACGCACTTCCACGGCAATGGCTTCGGAAGTGTCGTCGCTCTCAATCTCGTCGGCATCATAGACAACTTTCGCCGCAACCGAAATATTGCCTTCCGACTCAGGAGTCCACTCTAACGGCAATTCAGCGGAAGCGCCGGCCTCAAGCGCAGCCGGGCTTGCGGCAGTAGCCAACGTTTCTCCTGATTCCGCATTTATCAGATTGACAGAATACGAAGCGGCAGCGTTCTTACCCTTGTTGAGCACAGTCGCAGTGTAAGTGTATGTATTTCCAGCCACAACGTATGCCGGACCAGTGAACGCATCCAAAAGCAGATTGTTGTCAGCGATTTGCTCAAGCGACACATTATTGACATACAGAAAACCAGTCTTTGCTGCGGAATATGTATAAATTCCTATATTATAATAACCTGTTTCCTCTACAGTGAACATCGTTTCTTCCGTGTTCCACTGATAAGAGTAATTAAGGTATTCTGAACGGTAATCAGGCAAATCGAGCAATGTGGTAGTCATAGCCTCCACAGTGCCTTCTTTTCCAAGACACATTTTCAGATTAGCCGCACCGCTGCTCGAAGTCTTGATGTCAATGGCAAACTTATAGTTCTTGCCGGCCTCAAGATAGAAAGCGTGGGAAATCATCCAGTCGTCGGAAGCAGTGGTCGATGGCGGATAGACAGGATTGTTGTACTGCATACCACCTGAATAAACCTGAGTCCACATACGTCCGTCGCCATCGGCATCGACTATCTGCCAAGCCTTCAGCTCCTCGGATGTGAACGTGCAGCTATACGGCATCTTGTTGGCCGGCCCGAGCACTACCGGCTCGGCAGCGGTCTTGCCGCCTTCGCCGTCGGCCGTCGAAGCCACCACCTCATAGGTGTAGGTACTTATCTCCGTAACCTTGTCGTTACATGTAAGTTCAGAAATACCGTCGGCTACAGTCACGTCACCACGCTTTACCGTATAGACAAGCGAGGAGCGGTCAATCCACCCTCCGTTCAATCCTGTTTCAGGAGCCGTCCATGAAATAGCGACATCGTCGGGAGCGTTTTTCGCAACCGTAACGCTGCCCGGAGCAGCCGGAACATCCTTGCCTACATACACTTCGGCAACAGCTTCAACGCCATTACCAACCTCATTGACAGGCACTACCTTATATTCAACGAGCAAACCGGTCTCTCCCTCTATTTCATCCGTATACTCAACATAAGCGCCGGGAGTCTTGGCAACATCGTCCGTAAGACTTGCAATCAATTCATCATTACGGTAAATGTCAACCTGCTTCAGTGCTGCAAGCTCACCACCATTGAACACCGTCGAAGGATTGAACCATTTAAGCGTTGCCTTGCATGCGCCATTGGCATCCGGGGTCACGGCAAAGTCAGAGACTGCGTCGGGAGTACCTGTTGCCGATGCCTTGAAAGGAATATACATACCGGTAATCGAGGCATCACCGGCCGAACCGAGTTTGCCCATTTCCGTAGCCTTACCGGTTGCAAGGTCGATAGTACAATGAAGGTCATTCGTATCGCCATACCCTTCTATTATACTGTTGACAGCCCAATAAAGAGTACCGTCGGTATGATTGAATTCGAGCGAGCTGTCGCCGGTAGGATTATAACCGGTAGCACCGATTACTTCTATCGCACCGTCCGCCTTGTCGATTTTACAGAAATCGCCGTATTTGGCCACACCGTACAGTTGACCGTCATAAGAGCATGCGATGGCAAAGAAATAACGGCTCAAATCAGCCACCTTAGTCACTGATGCATTCGCAAGGTCAATCGTATACAATGCCCCGAAACCGGGTTCACCGGAACCTCCGAGGCTACACGAGACAAAGTACATCTTGCCGGCGGAATAGTCATAAGCCATTGCATTGGCCTTGTTGGCAACCCCTGTGACTGTCCCCACTTCAACAGGCGAGCCGCCCCCCTCAAGGTCAAAACTATACAGCTTGTCAGGAGCCGTGGACGAGCTTGCAAGGGGAGCCGTCACGAAGTAATACGTCCCGTCCGCATAAGCGCCTGCCGTAGGATAAAGCGCCGTCCCCATCGAGAACAGCGTGGTAAAACCGTCGACCGACGGCAGCTTGAACGAGACGATGTCCGATTTCTGTTGTCCTTGGTCGAACAACAAGATGCCGTAGGCATCCAATTCCTGCCCGTTACTCATCTTCAACGGCAGCCCGGAGGCTTTCATCGAAAATGAAAAGACAAAAAACAGCGTAAGCAACGCTGCCTTTAAACAAGTCTTTATTCTACACATAGATTTTAGTTTGTAAATATTATACATAAAATATGGATTCTGTTTTTTTATCTTGCAAAAATAGATTAAAAACGAAGAATTAACAACAAAAATGCAGGATAACATTATAAATCATACGCGAGTGCGACTCCACCCATAGTGTCCAGTGCCTCCATCTGCTTGCAAAGCCCGCAGAGCGCAGCCGCAGGCAGACCGTATGGCATATTACAACAAAAAAAGTAGTCAACGGCTGCTGACTACTTTTATCCAGTGACCCCGGAGAGGCTCGAACTCTCGACCCAATGATTAAGAGTCATTTGCTCTACCAACTGAGCTACGGAGTCATTCGTTGATTTCGGATGCAAAGGTAATGACTTTTCCAAAACCACGCAAGCATTTTTGCAAAAAAATCATATAAAAAATTTGGCTCCAAAAGACCACAAAAGCAATAATCAACGTGGATCCGACACAAAAAGACCGGCAACGGTGCTGATTCAACCCGCACCATTGCCGGAACAAACATTAGAGTATCAGAATTTTACTTCACTATAATCTTTTCAGTAACAGCCGCGCCGTCAATTTCCGCAGAGACTATATACACGCCCTTCGCAAGACCGGAAATATCTATCTCGTCCACTCCGGAATATTGCCCTACAAGCACGCCGCTTATAGAATATACCCGCATTTTCCCATAAGGACACAACATTCTCACGACATTGTCCGAAAAGACGAACGGTTTGCCCATCTCGGCCACAGCCACACCGCTGCCTTTGCCGTTCCACAATTTCACGGAATAAAGCTCATAGGAGGTTGTTGCCATCACATAGTTTATTGCCGAACGCGGTCCGTCGGCAAGCACTCCGGCATAGTATATTCCGTCGGCCGGCACGGTTATCTTACCTGTTGCCGTCTGCACATCGTCGGAGACCACAGTTCCGAGCGCTATCTGCGTGGTGAACGCCTGCGGCAGATTCTTGTCTGCAAGATATACGCCAATCTTTACGCGTGCCTTGTCCTCGTCGGAAAGGTTGTCGATATTGTCCACCGCAAGGCGGTAATCCATGCTGACATTGATTTCATCGCCCTCTTTCAGCTTGAAGGCAGGAGCGACCAGCAACCCCGGCACATCGGCCGCCATATCGTTGTACCAACTGCTTACAACGCTTGCAGTGAGACAGGAGCCGCCAACGCCTTCGCCAAGTTGCCACTGGCTGAAATTGGCCGCCGGATTGTACTGGTACCATTCATC
Source organism: uncultured Porphyromonadaceae bacterium (assembly GCA_900550025.1). Taxonomy (GTDB): domain Bacteria; phylum Bacteroidota; class Bacteroidia; order Bacteroidales; family Muribaculaceae; genus Limisoma; species Limisoma gallistercoris. The sequence goes on from URQP01000018.1 coordinate 7,146, forward strand.
CAGATTACCGGCGAAATCTGACTCGTAAGTGCCGAGAGTAATGCCGTCGGCAACCGGCTGCTCAAGAGTAATCATATCTATGTAGAGCGTACCCATCTGGGAAGTAGTGGAACACTTCACGCCAATGTAGTAGTTACCGCTTTCCTCTACCTCTATCTGTTTCAATACCTTCTCGTACACTTTAGTCGAAACGATTGCGTCTTCGGCAGAATACAGTTCCACGGTCATTGCTTCCGGGCTTTGTTCCTTGCCGAGATATATCGAGAAATTCTGACCGTACATCTGCACGTTGGTCATATTGATAAATGTGCGGTAGAAGAAGCTCAGGTCGTAAGTCCCGGCCGGCACGGTTATGCAGCCTGAATATACCCAGTCGCCGCCGTCGGCCGCCGCACCTGTGTGATAGAGCGCACCCTGTCCGTTGTAGGCCGACTGGCTTGTCGACATGTTTGCCGCCAGCATCCACTTTCCGCCGGCCGTCCACTGGGCGCGCTGTTCTTCCGTGTCGAAATCTACTGCGTATGGCAACTCGGCATTGGCATACGACGTGAATTCCGGCAATGTCCAAGTGTTGTTGTAATTGTCCGCGTCGCCGTCAAGCGCAACGGAAGCCACTACCGCGTATGTGTCCGGAGCGGATATGTCGGCTTTTGTGGAGAATGTGTATTTCAACGATTCGCCCGGCGCGATGCTCTGCTGTACGGTCTCCTCCACCGGAGTACCGCCGTTGACGGCATACGATGCCTTGAATCCGCTTTGCGGCGTGGTGCCGTGGTTGGCTATTTCCACTATCACGGTGTTTTCAGTCAGGTTGAATCCGGAAACGGCGGAATTAGTGGCGGAAAGTATGCCAAGATCCTCCGCTTGGTCGAAACGCACGTCATCGAGAATTATGTCGTGCCCCATGCCGTCGTTGAGAAATGCAAGGTAATATGTGCCGTCCGCCGGTATCTCAACTTTCGCGTAGCCCTGCTTATAAACTATCACATTGTCGTCGGTGAGCGTGAATACGGCAAGCGGCTCACCCTTGGATATTTCATCCGGATTATCGGTCGTGGCAAGGTACAACTTTATGTTGCAACCGTCGCCGCCGGAGCTTGAACTCATCCGGGTGGTGTAGTAGAACGAGATGCGTGCGTCGCCCTCTGAAGCGTTGATTGCCGGTGAGATTAGCCAGTCGTTGTGTTCTATGCCCGACACTGAATTTATATATGCGGCCTGTTTCCCATCCTTCGCATAGTTCACGTTGCCGTCGATTACCTGCTGTATCGTCCAATAGATTATGTCGTCTCCGGCGTTGTATGTAACCCAGTCGCCGTTCTGCTCATCCTCCTCGAAACTTGCCGTATAAGGGAAAGTGTATGCCTCGTAAGAAGTAATCTCCAGCGACATAGCATCGTTGTCACTATTAGTGTCGCCGTCAAATGCAGCCCACACTTTCAACTTGTGCGTACCGGTTTCGCTCAGGTCGATAGTCCCGGTAGTGAACGTGTATTCCAGCGATTGACCCATCTCTATCTTGCCGATTGTCTCCCTCACGACTTCTCCGCCGTCGAGCTGGTAGCATACAGGCACGTTTTCAAGCAGCGTGCCACCCGCGTTCCTGAAAGTTGCAGCCACCTCTACACCCGATTTCGCAAGGGTGGCGTTAAGCTTCGGCGAGTCGATGGAAACGACCGCCGCGTCGGCACCTGCCTCGTCTATTACTATGTAGTCGAGATAGAACGATCCGAGATAGCTGCCGTCAGGTGTTATCGCTATCGTATATACGCCGTCTTCAGGCACGTCGAGCACCATGCTGCCAGCCGTATATTCTTCAGCGGCAGGAAGCTCGGCCGAGCCGGCAAGATAGTCGTAATTCCCCGGTTCGGTGACGAGGTAGACGTTGAGCTTTGCCGCCGCAACAGCCATATAGTCAAAACTCAATTTGACCGCCCCCTTGGGCAGGGCGATGCATCCCGACTGCAAATAGCTTGTCACGCCGGAATTGTAAACCCAGCCTTTCATCATGGCGTCGTTGTAATATGCCCAGCCCATAGTAATATAGCCGGAAGTGCGCTTGTAACTGCTGCTGAAAGCAGTTTCGGCGTTGTCGTCGGTCATAGTGAACGGGAACGGTATCTCGTCGCCAATTTCCACCTCCACAGTGAATGCGTCATTGTCATGGTTGCTGTCCGACGAAGCTTCTGCCCACACCTTAACTTCGTGCGCGCTTCCGGCAACGAGGAGCACGGGACTGGTGAATATGTACGTGGCGGTACTACCGCCGGCAAGCGGCGTATTAACCGTTTCATGCACTATTTCACCACCATCGATTTGACAGTACATCGTATACTGCCCGCAATCGAACCCTACATTAGAAACCGTAGCAGTAACCATCTGCTGTGTACTACAGCTCGAAACAGGACTCGTGATGCCGGTCACCTGCAAATCAGAAACTTTCTCTTTGTTTATCCTTATATCATCAATATATAACGTATTGGTGATATACGGAGTGGAAGCCGTAGTCCCATAGTCATGGAATGCGATATGTATTTGCTGACCGGCGAATTGGTCGAGGCCAAAGCTGTAATTGCTCCAGTCCTTCGCGCTTTCAGGCACTACGGAAAACAATGTATATGTGAAATCTTCCGGTTCCGTTCCTGTAGTTGACACCACAACCTCGAATTTCACTTTGTTCTCGTCTTTTACATTAGCATTGCCATTATACGACGAATTATGCCCCATCATGAAATTAAGCACATCCCCGCTCTCAACGCTCACGCTTGGCGAAATCAGCCACTGGTCGGGAGTGACACCATCCATGGCCCGTCCCGTTTTTGACTGCACCGCGTATGCGCCGCCTTGTTCATAACCTGAAATAGTCCGTTCAAGATCCGATGTGCCTTCATAAGGAGCTATATTCCACTTATAAGTATCATTGGTGTTGACCACCGTCCACGTGCCGGGTATGTCACCACTTTCGAACGTCTCCTGAAATGTTTGCCCTGAGACAGATATGGCAAACGCTCCAAGTAAAAAGGTAAATAACTTTCTCATACGATTCGGTTTTATTGTTAATATTTTTACAAATAAAAGGAATAAAAACGACAGAACGAAACCCAAATACCCTTATTTATTTACAATATAATTTCATTTTTACATACACACAAGTACTGCATATCAATATAACTAATTGATTAATAAAATATTGTGCAACAATACAAGGGAAGCCGAAAATACAAGCCAATCCGTCCGGCTCATTTTATGACAGCAAATCATCTGAATATCTGCACAATTAATTAATTTTGCCGTATTAAAAAATCAGAAAGGATGCGTAGTTTTATAATACTTTTGACCGTTTTGGCATATTGTCAAGATTTGATAGCGGTGCCCGTGGCTGAACAATATCAGAAAATACTTGCCGAGACTTCGGCCAATGCCGCAAATGAAACGGCAACACAATTCCGGGAAATATGCGAAAAAGCGGATACCCTAAAAACGCTCACCGCATCAGAGCGCAACATCCTTGCCGCCGAGAAAACCGTATTAGACCTGTGCTCGCTCCTTTACGACAACGCTTCATACCATAAGACAATCAACTACATATCATATTGCCGTCCGTTGCTGGAAAGCATAATTCCCGACACAGAACAGGCACAATCCACATATATCGACATCCTCAACCACTATGGGATGGCTTACGGCTCGTTAGGCCTCAGCGAACTTAGTGTCAGCGCATTTGAAAAAGCGTTGAAAATAGCCGGAAAATTCGGACTGAAAGAGAAACAAGCGGTGTTATACAACAACATAGGCAACATTTTTCTCGGGAAAGCCCAGTATGAACAAGCCGATTCTCTATTTCTCAAATCCGTGCGCATCAACGAGTCAGGGAAAAACAAGAAAAGACTGTACATCAACTACAACAATTTATCGGTATCGGCCGCAGAAAGGAGCAACTACAACAAGGCCTTGGAATATGCCTTTCTCGCAATGCACCAACTTGACACCGAAAGGGATTCCAGCAAGAGGATGCTCTTGCAACGCAACATAGCGGAAATATACCTGAAAAACGGCGAGCCCTCGCTCGCGCTACGAAACTTAAGGGAAGTAATCGGGTATCAAGAGTCGCACAATGAATCAAGACATTTAGCGGATTCTTACAGCACGATGGCGCATATTTTCGGCAATTCGACCGATTCTTTCGCCACATATCTGCACCACGCTGAAAACGCCGCAAAAAAGTCGAATTCAATCACAGAAATACCATCCATATTGCTCGAATTGGGAAAATACTACCGCAACAAGCATGACTATGAAACAGCATGCCACTATTTCGAAGAATATGCGACTGTGAAAGATTCCATCCTAAATATGGAAATAAAAATACATACGCAAGGTCTTTCGAACGTCTATACAAAAGAAGCATTACAAGCCGGCCGGATAGAAAAGTTGGAAAACGAAGCCGCAATTACCGGCAACCGGGCCAAATGGACGGCGATTGTCTCGATATGCCTCTTCGTCATAATATTATTGACAGCAAAAAGATTGCTGACCGTACAGCGCAGAAAATACCTGCACAATGCTAAGCGCAAATTGAAATACAAGCTGTCGGAAATCAATGATTTAAGAGAGAGGGAGGGACAGAATGCCATAGCATTGAAAGAAAAAGAGGATGCGCTTACCAAAAGCGAGAACAAACGGACCGTGATGGCATTACAGGCCTTGCGAGCGCATGAATTCACAGAATCGCTTTCTGCCGGGATTAAACAACTTCTGCTGAAAATCAACGTGCGCGACACCGAAACCCGGAAAGCGTTGCGCGAGACACTCTCAGACATCGACCGCATGGATAACGATTCCGGACTGAAAGAATTTGTCAAATCGTTCGAAGAAATCAACAGCAATTTCTACGGCTCGCTGTCGGCCAACTACCCAAGCCTCACCGCGCGAGAGTTAAGAATGTGCGCGCTTGTAAGGCTCGGCTTGTCGAGCAAGGAAATTGCCGACATTACGTTCCGTGAAGTACGAAGTGTGGAAGCGGTGCGCAACCGACTGCGCAAGAAGTTCAGTCTGGAGCAGTCGGAAAATCTTGCGGATTTCCTGAAACGATTTTGATTCCGCCAGAGGTAATATCGACATTTATAATTAATTTTGCCATACAGAAATTCATGACACGCATGGGAACAAAACTTTGGGAGAAATCGGTGGAAGTCGATGGAGACGTTGAACGCTACACCGTAGGACGCGACCGCGAGATGGATTTATATCTTGCCCCTTACGACGTACTCGGCTCAATGGCGCACATAATCATGCTCGAATCCGTAGGCCTGCTGGAGAGAGAGGAGCTGAAACCGCTGCTCGCTGAACTAAAAAGCATATACCGGCTTGCCGAAGATGGTAAATTCGCGATTGAGGACGGAGTGGAGGACGTGCATTCGCAAGTGGAACTGATGCTTACGCGAAAGCTCGGCTCTTTGGGCAAGAAGATTCATTCAGGACGCTCGCGCAACGATCAGGTGATGGTCGACCTCAAGCTGTTCATCCGTTCCGAAATCGAGGGTGTCGCGGTTGCCGTGCGGAAATTGTTCAACACATTATTGTCGCAAAGCGAACGCTACAAAGACAAGATTATTCCCGGATACACCCACCTGCAGGTGGCCATGCCGTCGTCGTTCGGGCTATGGTTCGGCGCGTATGCCGAAAGCCTCACAGACGATCTCACGGTACTTCAGGCCGCCTACCGCGTGGCAAACCGCAACCCGCTGGGCTCGGCTGCCGGCTATGGCTCGTCATTCCCGCTCAACCGCGAGATGACCACCAAGCTGCTCGGATTCGAGTCGATGAACTACAACGTGGTGTACGCCCAGATGGGACGAGGCAAGACAGAGCGCATCGTGGCAAACGCCCTTGCCGGTATTGCCGCCACCGTGTCGCGTCTGGCTTTCGATGTGTGTATGTTCAACTCGCAGAATTTCGGATTTGTCAAACTGCCCGACGAATACACCACCGGCTCGTCGATAATGCCCCACAAGAAGAATCCTGACGTGTTCGAGCTGACGCGCGCGAAATGCAACCGGCTGCAATCGCTGCCGATGGAAATAACATTGATACTCAACAATCTGCCTTCAGGCTATTTCCGCGACATGCAGCTCATCAAAGAGTCGTTCCTGCCGTCATTCGGCGAATTGAGGTCGATATTGGCAATGACAGACGAAATGCTGTCGAAAATCGAGGTAAAGGATGGCATTGCGGATGACCCGCGCTACAAATATATGTTCTCTGTCGAAGAAGTAAACCGCTTGGTACGCGAAGGGATGCCGTTCCGCGACGCGTACAAGAAAGTGGGGCTGGAAATCGAGGCCGGCGAATTCGAGCCGGTGAAAGAGGTGCATCACACCCACGAAGGCTCCATCGGCAACCTGTGCAACGACCGCATAGCCGCGCTCTTCGATGCCGCCTACGGCAGCTTCCGCTTCGCCGACGCCCACCGCGCCATCGACAAATTGTTGAAATCAGCAGATTAATCAATCGCTATACGCTCACTGAACAACAATCGCAGATTGGATTCCAAAATACGGAATCCGCTACCATGGTCGTGGGCTTTACCGACATTTCTGCCAGACTTGTAGCTGCCTATTCTTATATCAAACATTATCAGCCCCCTGTCAAGCAATTCCAAAAACTTGTCTATTGATGGATTTGAATAGATTTCAGCCTTGCTAAAGAAAAAATATTCGTCTTCATCAATGAATTTGCGTTCCGCAGTAACATAAAACAAGTCTTTCAATTTCTTCTTAAGAACTTTTTCCAGACAATCATACGTATATCCTACGGAATCATCAATAAGCTCCTTCGACACGACATCGTATACTCCTATCTTTACAATTCCACGCATCCGGTCATTGACAAGTCTGAACGAAAGTCCGCTGCCAAAAGTGTTAAATCTTGACGCAAACATTGATGTATGCAACTTTTTCAAAGCCGGATTATCATCATATGGCACTCCGAACCGGTCTTTTAAATAAGAATTTGCACGTGACGGAAAATTCGGACTTTTCGTAAACAACGTTATATATGATGCCGTTTCCTCCCTATGAGATTTTATCTCATAACCGAACATATCATTTTGATATTCGTTTTTCATTGAATTAATTTATACATTTGTACAAATGTATATTGTAAAAGCCCTATCCGCATTCTCATTTTGAGAGTTTGTCGAATAGCTTTACGCTCATTTTGAAAGGACTAATGTATAAGAGAGAAATTGATAATAGTTGGAATTTCAAAGAAGCAAACACAAAGGAATACACCCATTGCTACCATATTTATCCGGCAATGATGATTCCGCAAGTAGCCCGTACTCTGATAAAAGACTTCAGGCCTTCAGGCAAATGCGAGTTGCTTTTTGACCCTTATATTGGAAGCGGCACTTCATTGGTAGAAGCCTCGCTCGCAAATATGAATTCTGTCGGCACTGATTTGAATCCGCTTGCGAGACTCATATCGAAAGTAAAAACCACAATTTACGATGCATCCAAACTGAAAGAAGAGTTTTACGCCATTCAATCACGTCTTTTTTTCTTCTCATATAACGATGTCAAAAACAAAAATTTCGACCGCATCTCAAATCATACATTCTGGTATTCAGCAGACAGTTTACTTAGGTTATCGTATCTGTCACAATTGATAGACGAATGCAGTGAAAATAAAGATTTTTTCAACGTCGCATTGTCGGAAGTCGTAAGAGAAGCCTCATTCACCCGCAACGGAGAATTCAAACGGTTCAGAATGAAAGAGGACAAAATAAAGTCGTATCATCCTGATGTATTCGGACTATTCGAAGAAAAAGTAATAAGAAACATCGACGGCTTAGAAAAATATGAACAATCGGTAACCAATAAAACGACTGCTAAAATCTGTGATTTCAACAGTTCTTTAAAAATACCACAGACAGCTGTGGCTAAAAAAAGTGTAGATATGGTTGTCACTTCTCCACCCTACGGCGACAGCCGGACAACCGTCGCATACGGACAATTCTCCCGCTGGGCAAACGAATGGTTCACGTTTGAACACGCACAAAACTTAGACCGGATACTGATGGGCGGAAGCAAATGCGACCGGGAGCTTTTCAAAACAGAGACCATTGTCAACGAACTTGGAAAGATAAAGGAGACGGACATAAAAAGATACTGTGAAGTCGCATCTTTCTTGAACGACTATTGGGCATCAATCCTGAATGTCGCCGAGACAGTAAGAGAAGGAGGTGTCGTATGTTATGTTGTCGGCAACAGGAACGTGAAAGGCGTACAGATTCCGTTGGATTATTTCACGGCAGAAACATTCGAAAGATGCGGTTTCCATCACATTACCACAATAGTACGTGAAATACCTAACAAGAGAATGCCGTCAAAAACAAGCCCGACCAACGTCAGCGGTGCAAAAGTAGACACAATGAGCAATGAATATATGGTAATCCTCAGAAAATAAACGCTATTATCCGCATTTACTGACAATATACTCCAAAAAAGAAAAACTGCCTGCCGCCAGAACGGATACAGACAGTTTTTCTATCCTATTATCTACGACTTCCTGTCAGAAATAGAATGTCATATTCAACGACCCTCCAAGACTCTCCGTGCCAATATACAACTCACGGTAGCGAGGCGACACCAAATCCGTACGTGTCTCCACCTTGCCGGTAGAAGGATTATATCCCTCGCTCTCTGTATAATCCTGATTGCCGAATATGTAGTAGAGACTGAGGTTCACTTCCGCTCCTAAAGAAATCTTAGGGGCGACAAACCACTCTATACCGGCACTGCCAGTAACACCCGTATAAAAATCCGAGCCGCTGCCGTTAGTCTTCAGCAAACGGTAATTATTGCCGTCATAGACACTGCCCGACGAGAAACCTACGGACGGTGTCTGGTTTATCTCAGTCATCTGGTTGCCATAGCTATAAGTAGTCTTGTCGTTCTGGAAAGCGAACAGCAAGCCGAAACCGAACACCCCTTGCACACGCTTCTTGCCTTTGCGGTATTCACCACCGACCATCACGCTCATACCGTTCTTCGTATTATGAGCTTTATCAACCACCTTGTCCTCGCTAAGAGGGTTCAACAGCAACGCTTTGTCATCCACCGCATAACGGTTGTCGTAAATCGAACGGAACATAAGACCCACATTGGCTCTCAACCCCCATTCGTCAGTAAGCATATACTTCCCCTGAATCGACACATCCGGCATCAGGCTGCGCGAATTAAAACGCTTGTTGGAATTGACAAACGGTTCACCTCCAAGATTGTCGATATATTCATTATTCGTGTTGCCGTTGAAAGCATTGCCGACATAACGCAACACCGGGACAACATCCACCCCCAGAGCCCAGTCGCCGGCCTCCGGCAGATATTGCTTCTCTGTTTTCTGCTCTTGGGCATCCATTCCCGCAAAGGAAACCAATGCAGCCATTATAATCAAGAACTTTTTCATAACGGCAACTTTTTAATCGAAACTAATCATATCCCAGTCGTACGAATTATAGCTGTAGCCATAATCCTCTACACCGACAAAAGGAACAAATACCATACGCGCCTCTACATAGGCGGTAACACCATCAAGGCCGGTGAAATCAACAACTGTATCAACTGCGTCCACAATGCCTCCGCCATAATACTGGCGATAAACCCCGCCATTAATTACATATTGGGTGCCATAATAGTCATAATAATTAAAGCTGCTAACAGTGAACGGCATAGCCTTAATGGAAATGTTCACATTGCTCCATTGCTTATCCTTTGCCGGGATATTGAAATGCGCTTCCCCATTGTAATCCGTCGTAACGGCGTAGTTCCTTGTCATTGCAGAGTTGTTTTCCATTATGCCGTCATAAGTGACCGTAATCATCACCGATGTACCTTGTCTGAAATCGAAATCGCAAACCCTACGGTCTGTATAATAATCCGACTTGAAAACGCCCAATCCGACTTTCACGTTCAAAGGCACCGTTACAGGAAAACCCTCTTCCATATTACGCTCAGTGAACCCATAAGTCAAATCCTCGACCTTAATATCATTCGGCTTCACCACAAGACTGCGTTCGGCAATCTCGAACACCACTTCTTTCTGCTCGAACTTAGGCTGTCCGTTCTCCACGCCCGTAAGCAATGTGCGCGTACCGACAAATGTCTCAGGCTGTACGATTATGTTCGTACCCGCCGCTTTCTCCACCGCAGGTATCTCTATCTCGTAGTTGCCGTTCTCGTCCGTCATTGTCTCATAAGTAGTATACCCCGATGCTGTACCTTTCGGGTCAAGCGAGCCGTTGCTCACCTTAACAAACACCCTTTTCTGCGAAGCGGGCTTTATTAGTTCCGCATACTGGCCGTTCTCATAACTCTGTCCCTCGCTATAAGCAAGAGAGCCTACGATTTTAGCTTTTCCCTGAATGTCTTCAATCGACAAAGAAGTCTGGTCATTCCCACAGCTTGTAACAGCTAAAAGAGCCGATGCACAAGCGACCATCACATTAAATTTTGACAAAAATCCCATTTTTAATAAATTTTTAAATAATTATCATCCGCAAAGGTAAAATATTTTTCACCAAACACACAACAATTTTCACATAAAATTATTTTCATCACACACAAGCCAACAGATACCGCCTCTACAAATGCCAATCCGCAAGGCAATCTGACGCAAGCACACAAGACACATTTATCGGCAAATGGCCCCAACAATCCTTATTTCAAGGACACATTATATTAGTTTTTCTAAAAAATAAAGGTAACTTTGTACTTGACTGATTGCAAACGACAATACACATATATGGGAACTCTGAACTTTTCTATAGACTACAAGGCTGACGCAGGACGGTACGACGGAAGGATGCCGTACCGCAAGTGCGGAAACTCCGGGTTGAAACTGCCGGAGCTTTCTTTAGGATTCTGGTGGAATTTCGGCGGAATCAACCCGCTTGAGGAGTCGCGCGAAAAGATTCTCTATGCCTTCGACCACGGAATAACCTGCTTCGACCTCGCCAACAACTACGGCCCTCCTTTCGGCACTGCCGAACAGACATTCGGGCGTGTCTATAAGGACAATCTCCGCCCTTACCGCAACGAGATGATTGTGACCACGAAAGCCGGCTACAATATGTGGGAAGGGCCTTACGGATGCGGCTCGTCGCGCAAGATGCTGATGGCAAGCATCGACGATTCCCTGCGGAGGATGGGACTCGACTACGTCGACATCTTCTATTCCCACCGCTACGACCCGGAGACGCCTATCGACGAGACGATGCAAGCCCTTGTCGACATAGTAAGGCAAGGGAAAGCCTTATATGTGGGCATTTCGCGGTATCCGGTCGACAAATTGCTCTACGCGAAGAAATATTTGCAGGACAACAATGTGCCGTGCCTGATATATCAAGGCAAATACAATATGCTCGACCGTGGAGTGGAGCAAAACATACTGCACACTGTTTCGTCGTCGGGCATAGGGTTCACGGCGTTCTGCCCTATAGCCCAAGGCATACTGACCGACAAATACCTCAACGGCGTGCCGGCCGACTCCCGCATCGGACAAGGGCATTACCTGACCAAAAACGACATCGCCGGCGATGTGCTGTGCAAGGTGGCGGCACTGAATGCGGTGGCTTTACGCCGCGGCCAGACCTTGGCGCAGATGGCGACAGCGTGGCTGCTCGCAAGGGAGGAAGTCACCTCAGTGATAATAGGCCCGCGCACGATGCCGCAGCTTATCGACAGTCTCGGCGCGGTGGCCAACACTTCATTTGACAATGAAGAGCTTAAAGAAATTGACAAAATATTAGAAGGATGACAACAAAACTGGCTATAAAATATTTACTGTTCACCGTGACGGCATTTGCAGCAGGCTCGTGCGAAAGCGTCGACGACAACCGCATACCGCCGGTGAGAGTATTCATCGACTTAGGGGACACAGGATTGTGGACCAGCTATGGCGTAGCAGGCTATGGCGACTACCGGTTCTTCTCTAAAAAAGACAGGATTCCAAGCAACTACTCTTACAAGGAAGCGGAATACACAGGTTTCGGAGGCGTGCTGCTCATCTACGGCGTTAACGGCCCGCTGGCCTACGACCGCGCATGCCCGAACGAGGCCAAGCAGAATGTGGTGCTGAACATCGACAAAGAGAATTTCGAGGCCGTATGCCCAAAATGCGGCTCGCGCTTCAACGTATGCGAGGCCTACGGAGCGCCATTGTCAGGCCCTGCCTTGGAAAACCAATACGGCATGCGCCGCATAGGGATGACCCCGTCGAGCGGAGGATGGATAATAAGCAACTAAAAGATAGTGAGATATGAAAATTTCAAGATTCTTTCCGCTGCTATTGCTGACGCTCACCTGCATCGGCGCGGCGGCACAGACAACCGGGCTTTTCACCTACGACGGAGGCTACTTCGTAAAAGCCGGCGACTACTGGACGGAATACCGCCCGGCCGACAAAGACGGCGTGTGGGCGACATACACTCAATACGGCGAAGAAACGAATTACTATCAGGTGAGCAATTCCTCTTGCTCGTTAAGCATACCCAAAACCAGCAATAACAGCTTCTACATATGGAAGAACGAGGACTGGCAGCCGCTCTACACCACGAAGCAAGTCTACGGCTACTTCGACGACGAGAGCCGCGAGATTTACACGCATAATCAAGGCGGGTACTTCACGCGTGACGGCGGCACGTGGCGCGAATACCGCCCGGACAAGAAAACCGGGATATGGGCGACTTACACGCAATACAAAGAAGACGACAACTATTTCTATATGCGCAGCACGGCGAGCGAGGTGTGCGTGCCCAAAGACGAGCACAACGACTTCTACCTGCTCAACGGCGGCAAATGGATGAAATGCTACACCACGTCGGCAATCTACGTCACAAAAACGCCGGCGGCCGGCGGCAACTCCACTACAAGCATTGACGAGGAATCAGGCTACGACTATGTGTTCAGGTACAAATCTTACAGCAGAGTGGAATATAAGGAAGAGGAAAGCGAGTACCCCCTCATCAATTTCTTCTTGGGAGGTGTTACTTACCGGGAAGAGACAGAGCAGATAGATTTGCCTGCAAAGGTGTGCATCTCGCGCAACGGCAAAATGATGATTGAGCTCGGCGGAGACTGCTTCTATCTTACATTCGCCAAGATAGACAAAGGACTTACGGACAGCTATATCGAAATTTATCCATACGCGGACAATTATGACTGCAAACTGGCAATATACAAAACCGGGAATTGCCAATTGTCGCTCGACAAAGCGGAGCTGGGGATTGGTTTGTGGAATCTGCACGGAGGCGATTATGAATCCACCTACAATGAAATATTCCGATTAGTGGATAGCTACACTTTCCTGAAATAGGTCTCCATATCCTAAGCATACAGGACAAAAAGCAATGGCTGCCGCGATTCAACAACGCAGCAGCCATTTTCAAAATTACAGAATCTAAGTAAAGCTATCACAAAATCAGTATTTCCATTATTCCAAACTCCCCACATTCCGTACTTTCGAGAATTTAACTTCTCCATTATTACCTGCTTTATCGAAATCTATTTTATAGAATTGTTCTCCTGAAGCATAAGTTTTAACCCTCACGACAAACCCTTTCAGCGACGGATTTTCAGAAAGGAATGAATCAGTGTTGAACGACACAATCCCGCTGTAAGGATACTGCGCGCTGTCGTAATTGGCATTGTGGCGGAACTCGACGTACACATAGCCGTCCTCCGTCCGTTTAGGCTCGTCGACAGTGACGAGGTTCACGTAGTGGGTCTTGTCGCCTCCCGAATAGAACTGGAAACGGAAATTAAGATATTCGTCCGTTGTCCATATCTCCGATACGGAAATGTTGTCGTCGCCTATTTCCTTCGCATTCTCGGCCTTAAGATGCACAGGGTCTTTCACCAGCACGCTGTAAACGTAGAACACGTCAATCTCGTCGTCATAGCCCTGAGGCTTCCCGCCTGTGAGATTGAACTCCACATACACCCTGTCGCCGTCCGACACTTCGGCCAGCACATCCCGCGGATTGCTAACAAGCAGTTTCTTACCTGTATCAGTTTCCACATAGCATCCTCCGTCGCCATTTTCCTCAATGATTCCGATGGTGGAATAATAATAGCCGTATTCCACACCGTCGCCGTCGTTAAGACAGGAAGACAAAGCCACGGCAACAAAGCATACCAATATAAACCTTGTAAAATTCATTCTTGCGTCCATCATTATTCAAGTTTGTATTTTGTAAACAGCATTATATGCAAAATACTGCACCATCCTCCTGAAAAATTTCACATGATGCAGTATTTTTGCATATTCCACGTTTATCTGATACTTGGAAGATGACCGAAGAGGAGATATACGAAGGCTGCCGGCGAGGAGACAATGCCGCCCGCAAGGAACTCTACGTGCGCTATGCCGGGAAGCTCCTCGCCATCGGTATGCGCTACCTCGCCGACAAGAACGCCGCAGAAGACGTGTTGCATGACGTGTTCGTGAAAACGCTCAGTTCCTTCGGGAAATTCAAATACATAGGAAAAGGTTCCGTCCAAGCGTGGATTACAAAAGTGATGGTAAACGAATGCATCGAATATCTCAGGAAAAAACGGCAGACGGAGACCATTCCAATCGAGAATCTGACAGGCGACATACAAGACAACGGCTATGAAATTGACAACATACCGGAAAAAGTGCTTCTGCAATTCATCAGAGAATTGCCCGCCGGCTACCGCACGGTGTTCAACCTGTATGTATTCGAGCGCAAAAGCCACCGAGAAATAGCGGAAACCCTCGGGATAAACGAGAAATCGTCGTCCTCGCAACTCTTCAGGGCAAGGGCGATGCTCGGCAAAAAAGTGAATGATTATTTAATGAAGGAAAACATAAAATGAGTGCTGACAAAGACAAATGGATGGAAGAGCTACGGCACAAATTCGACAATTACGAAGAGCCCGCCAGCGAAAATCTGTGGAAATCCATAGAACGCGATGTCAATGCCATCGACATGAAACGGCGCATGCGCCGCAACGTCGCCCGCATTGCCTCAATAGCGGCATGCCTCGCGTTGATAACGGGGTCGTACATACTGCTCCACAATGACGGGCAGTTGCCGGAAACATCCTTGCAGCCGGCACAACAGATAGCCTCCACAACAATCCCATCCGGCAGCAACCAAGAATACAGCGCAACGGAAAAAGCCATGGAAGAAAAACACATAGCTACGGCCGAACGGAGAGAGAATGCACGCACCTGCAAGATTGCCCCTGCCGGCAAATCCACAGACAAACAGGCATACTCCATGTCAACGACGGCAACAGAGCCTGAAGAAGAGCAGACAAACGGGCAGGACAGAAAAGAAGATGTCCGCACGTCCACGACACCGGCAAATACGGCAGACAATAATGCCTCCTTTATCGGCAAATACGCCCGAAACGAGCGGGTAAACAACAAGCAAACCGGCAAACGCAAATTCGGAGTAAGCGTAAAGGTAGACAACGGATTTTTCGCACAAAACAGCAGCAATGGAGGATTCATGCCTATGGACAGGCAAGAGCGTCCCATATTCGGCCCGCTCTACTCATCGACAAAAGACGAGGCGGCATTCAATTCGTCGTATGCCGAAATGGTGGCAAGCAATACGGAACGCCCGACACGCACCGACCTGCAATACGACATCCCTATCACGGCATCCGCCATGTTCCGCTACAACATCAACCGCCGGTGGAGCGTCGACGCTGGACTAAGTTTCACGCGCACAGGCGCATCGTGGCGTTCAGGCTCAGAAAGCCATTATTACAGGTCAAAACAAAAAGCCTATTTCATCGGCATTCCCGCCAGCATCAATTTCACCATATTCGACAGCCGCTATTTCTCAATATATGCCTTAGCCGGCGGAAGCGTGGAGAAATGTGTCGCAGGAAATATAAGCACGTCGCTCGTGGGAGGATTGGAGAACTCCAATCCAAACAAGAAAGAGGATTTGCCGGAGCACCCGTGGCAATTCTCAATATCGGCCGGCGTAGGATTGCAATTCAATATCACCCGGCAATACAGCCTGTTTGCCGAACCGAAAGCCGCATATTATTTCGACACGGCAAAAGACATTCTGCTGCGCAAGGACAACACGCCTCAATTCAACCTGAGCGTAGGCATGCGCTTCAATTACTGAACAGCATCGAAAAAAATGCTCTTTTAATTACTTCATTTAAGTAAACAAATGTAAATTTGCGGTGTCTTATCAAATAAACAACAACAATGAAAAAGATTGTTACGGCGATGTTGGCAATATGCAGCCTCATATCAGCCAACGCACAACGCCAGCAAGCGTTGCAAGGCACTAAATTTCTCGACAACTGGTCGATAGGGCTTAACGGAGGTGTGACACAACCATTAGCACACCCTTACTCATTAGGCGAGAATATCCGCCCGACAGTAGGCGTTGAAATCTACAAGCAATTCACGCCTGTCCTGAAATTGGGACTTGGCGCGGATTTCGGAATCAACACTACCGGAGTATACGGAAACAGAGGAGTGCGCACAGCTTTCGACAATTCAAACGTGTCGCTACTTGGCGGACTGAACCTGATGAATATGTTCGGTGGCTACAAAGGCGAGCCACGCTTATTCGAAATAGAAGCGCTCGGAGGGATAGGATGGGGACACACATACGGAGCATACGCGACCGACGGTCCCGACTACAATTACATGACAACAAAATTCGGTCTTAACCTCAACTTCAACATAGGAGAAGAAAAAGCGTGGACCATAGCCGTAAGGCCTGCCATAGTCTACGACATAGAAGGACGCGGGGCGGAGCACAACAACGTGAAATTCAATTCAGACCGCGCATGGGCGGAACTCACCGCAGGCGTTGTCTACCATTTCCGCACGAGCAACGGAAAGCATCACTTCACATACGAGGCTCTCTATGACCAAATGGAGGTCGACGCGCTCAACAGCCGTATCAACTCCTTGCGCTCGCAACTGTCGGACGCCGACGACGAGCTCGCAATGGCACATTCCCGCATCGGAGTATTGGAAAATAAGCTTGAAGAATGCAGCAACCGACAGCCTGTGGAAATAGTGAGGACAGTGACGGAAACCAAGACAAGCTCATCGCTGGAATCAATCGTGACTTTCCGCCAAGGACGGACATCAATCGACGCATCCCAATATCCGAATGTTGAACGCGTGGCCACTTATCTCAACAACCACCGGAACGCCGTTGTGGTAATCAAAGGATATGCTTCTCCGGAAGGTAGCGCAGAAGTCAACGAACGCATAGCCAACCAGCGGGCACAGGCAGTGAAAGATATGCTTGTAAAGAAATACCGCATCGACTCAAAGCGCATCACAGCCGAAGGGCAAGGCATCGGCGACATGTTCTCCGAACCCGACTGGAACCGCGTAAGCGTCTGCACGCTCATCGACGAAACAGAATAGAATTCATGAAATATCTGAAAACCAAACGTCACCGCAGTTGTTGCCCGGTGACGTTTGGTTTTTATTTACCGGTGGCGTTTACCGCCCCGCCCTCGTAGACATTGTTGACACGCTTTTCAATGTCGCGCTGCTTGCGCCCCCACTGTATGTTGTAGCGCAACATCACGAAAGCCAGATTCTGCGCCATCGTAAGATGCATTTTGCGGTCATATCCGGCAAATTCGTTCAGATTCTCGGTAGGAATGTTGTAATTTTTCATAAACGGATTTATGATACCCACACCGACATACAAATCCTTATGCTTGTATGAAAGGATTATGTCCTGATAATTCTCTGTCCCGGTAATCGTCTCGCCCCACAAATCACGGGAATTGGTATGTCCGTTATACATAAGGCTGAAATTCCAATGCGAAAGCACTACGCTCCAATCTGCATAAACCGACTTGTTCATGACGTGGCGGTACTCCCAGCCGCGCGACACCGAATGCTTCCCCCCGAAACTCGCCCCTACCGTTAGCCATCCCGGTATGGCCTCCACCCTTGCGTTGGCAAACACCTTGAACGTACTGTGGTATTTTTGGTTGCGCACGGTGTTGAGCAAATACCAGCCGCCGTCGCTGCCGGTCTCCCAATATTTCTCTTCCATAACAGGATTATCGGTATAGCGCAACGTCGTGGCAAGATTCCCGAGAAAAATCCCTCTCGCATATTCATAGTGCAATTCGCCTATATAGCGGCGGTAAGGCTTCAACGACGGATTTCCACGGTACTTCTGATACTCGTCGATGTCCTGCACAGCCTGACTAAGCTCATTGGCGGTAGGCGACACCGTCTCGGTCGTGAAATTAAATCGCAGCGTACTGTAACTTCCAATCTTGTAACGCATCCTCAAGGAATATATAAAGTCAAGTGTGGAAACTGCGTCATAGCCTATGATACGGAAGCGGCGGCCGACAGCCGAAAGTCCCGCCTGATAATCGAAACTACTGCCTAACGGCTGCCACCACTCGGCATACACACGAGTGTCCGACTCACGTGTCTTGTCAATCACGCGGCTCGTCATATAGTCATTCCTTCCCCATCCGTGCAGATAGCGCACGCCTGCCGTAAGCCGTCCGGCATCGAAACGCTGCTCATAGTTGGCATTGGCAATAAGCGAATACGAGTTACTTTTTATCCTTGTGAATATCGACGACAATTCTTCTCCATCGCTGCCGCCTTCAATATATTCATAGGTAGCATAGCTGCGCTCGGAGTCGGAATAATAGTCGGAAGCGGTCAAGTCAACCACTATCTGCTTACTTTTGTCGATATCATACTGCCAATAAACATTTAAATTAGGGCGGAACGACTGTATATGCAACAAATCCGACACTTTCGACTTTTCAGCGGATAAAGAATTGGCATATATGCCGTTGTACTCATTACGGTCGTTCCAGCCTCCGGATGCCGAAAGTTGTGCGAACAGCAGCATCTTGTCATCTTTACGATAACTGTAATCAAGGAAAAACCCATAATTAGGAGCATCCATCCGTCCGGGCAATCCCGTTTCAGTGCGTGTGAAAGCAGTGCCGTCAGGCAATTTGTAATTTTCCACATTGTCGCGCCACATCTCGAAATCACGCCGCGGATTATACCATCCGGAGACACCGAACTGCGATTTCTTATTATTAAGTTTCAGATTGGCGTAATATCCGCCCCAACCGCTGGCAGCCTGTTTGCCCTCCACATAGAAGCTGCCGCCCGACTTATGCTGCACCACGATGAAGTCAACCACCGCATCCACCTCGCCATAGCGCATCGACGGATTCCGATGATATTCCACCCTCGTCACCGACCCAGGGTCTATGCCTTTAAGGTCGTACACCGTTGCCTTGCGGCCGTTAATCCTGATGTCGAGCACTCCCTTGTCGACCAAGGTTATGGCATCGTTAACCATATCGACTCTCAGTTCAGGCATCTGCATACGTTGCAACAAATCGACGGCATTTGCCGACTGCCTCGCCTGCTCCGAAGTAGGGATAAACAACTTTCTGTCACTTTTATCGACAACGGTAGAGCCTTTAACCTCCACTTCGCCAAGCGTGACACTGGTCTGAAGCGTATCGACAGGCAACGCCTGCGCAAACAAGGCAGGCATTGAAACCACAGCAATCACCGATAGTAGCATCCTCTTCATTGCGTCTTTTCTCTATTAGACGTAATGACACTTATGAAAAGTTGCACCACCTGCGAATATTTATCACAACCGCTCGCGCAAACGCGCAATCATGTCGCGCGTCATGGCATCAAGGTCATATTCCGGCTTCCATCCCCATTCTTCGCGGGCACAAGTGTCGTCCAACGAGTTAGGCCACGACTCGGCTATCTTCTGCCGCAAAGAGTCCACCTTATATACCATCTTGAATTCAGGAATATACTTACGGATGGCGGCATATATTATTTCCGGATCGAAGCTCATGGAGGCGATATTGAAAGAATTACGGTGCTTGAACTTTGCAGGGTCGGCTTCCATAATCTCGATGGCCGCGCGCAACGCGTCAGGCATATACATCATATCCATAAACGTCCCGGCGGCTATCGGGCATTCGAATGTCTCGCCGCGCACCGCGGAATAGTATATGTCTACAGCATAGTCGGTAGTACCGCCGCCCGGAAGAGTGACATAGGAAATCAACCCCGGGAAACGCACCGAACGCGTATCCACTCCGAAACGGTAAAAATAATAGTCGCTAAGCAGCTCGCCAGACACTTTCGTCACACCGTACATCGTGTGAGGGTTGCGGAAAGTGTCCTGCGGTGTCTTGTCCTTCGGGCTGTCGTCGCCGAACGAGCCTATCGAGCTCGGCGTAAACACAGCGCATCCGCATTCGCGTGCCACTTCCAAGACGTTGAACAATCCGCCCATTCCAATTTTCCACGCAAGTTGCGGTTTTGCCTCCGCCACGGCTGACAACAAAGCCGCAAGATTATATATTGTATCGATTTTATATTTTTTCACGGCATCGGCTATCTGCCCGGCATCAGTGACATCGACCATAGCCGACGGCCCGGACTCCAGCAAATCGCCTTTAGGCTCTGCCCCTTTTATATAACCGGCGACGATGTTACCGCCTCCATATATACCCCTTAATTTCATAGTCAGTTCCGAGCCAATCTGCCCGGTAGAACCGATAATCAACACATTTTTCATCGCATTACAATAATTCTTTATATAGGAAAACGAGAATACACATTCTCGATGCAGCTTACTTATGCAAAGGTAAGAAAGATTGTTTCAAATTTAACGATATTTTTCCACAATTTTTCCTGCCCGGAAAAAGAAAAATCACTAACTTTGAAATACTCATTTAAAACATACTACAAATCTAAAATCCATAATCTATATGTACGGTAAATTTCAAAAATTCTTGTCTGAAGAATTAGCCGGAATCGAAGCTGCCGGCCTGTATAAAAACGAAAGGATAATAACT
>URQP01000019.1 GCA_900550025.1 uncultured Porphyromonadaceae bacterium
GGTGCAATGGCAGGATTTATTCCGAAGAACACAGGCGGAAGTTTGACATCAAGAATGATGTTTTCAAGGTAGAACAAAGTACAACCGATAGTAGCAAACTGGTATTGACCATAAACAGGCAGCCGATTGGTGAATGGTTCAAAGAACAATGGGATAAATTACGGCAAGGCTTACGAAAATCAGTAGAAGAACCAAGAAAAAGCAGAGGAATGAAATTTTAGACTATTTATATTGCTGAATCACAAAAAGAAATGCTGTTCATTATAGACAAATGAATGGCATTTTTTGTAATTTTGTACAGTTTATAAGAATATCTTCGCATATGAAGAAGTGGCAGAAAACAGTCGGTATTATTGTATTTGCTCTGATTGCTATATATGAGTTATTGATATGGGTAAATGCCTATGTAGATATGAAATACATAGTAGAGTCCAATGGAAATAACTTTTTAGCAGAGCGTATGTATATGCGTATTGGCTCATTGTCCTTTGGAATGTGGCTGAACTTTGCATTGGCAATATTCCTGTTCATATGCCTTTGGCATAAAGAAGGCAAGCAATGAAATTCATATACCTTATATTTTTCGGCATATTGTATGTGTTCAATTTTGTCATGGACTTCTCTCATTATATAGGAGCCGCCGTGCGTTATATTTTCTTCAGGGTGATAAGGCGCAAACGCTCGTACCATGATTTATTTATCCGTTTGCACCTGATTCGCTGATTTATTGCCGTCAATACTATGAGGGCGGACAATTGGCGGCAGAAGGTTGGATGCTTGAAGATTGGAACAGGGAATCGGATTATAGCGATAATATCGGGACATGGAGATACTACACGCGCGACGGTATAATGGTAGAAAAGTGGTGGCCGTTTCGGACTAATCCCTGAAATTTACCCCAAATTAGACATTTCATTGGTTGCCATAAGTAATAGATTGTCCTCCCCTGTTCACGGAGCGCAGCGCAGTTAATAGGGGAGGTGGGTCGAAGTGAACAGCACCCTATTTGCTCCGCAAGCTGCGCAAACAGAGGGAGACACGCGAGTGACTTCATCTTTAATACATGCTTCCCTTGTTTTCAAACAATAGTATAGCCTAATGACCGATTCGGATTTAAAGAATACAAAAACACCCGGCTTTACGTCAAAGTAAAATCGGGTGTTTATTTCGTAAAACATTGTTTATTGCGGTGCGGACGGGACTCGAACCCGCGACCCCATGCGTGACAGGCATGTATTCTAACCAGCTGAACTACCGCACCATTGATAGCCGCTATTTTCCGTTAGCGAGTGCAAAGTTACGATGTATAGTTTATTTTGCCAAATTTTTTGTGTTATTTTTGTTCTGTTTTTTGAAAAACGCTTGTGGGTAGAGGCGGCGCAACAACTGGCGGAGACCGATAAGTGCCACTAAGAGCGTTATTGTCCCTCCGACATATCCTACCCATGTTATTGACAGATAGGAGCAAACCGCCCCGCCTGTCAAGGCTCCGCAGGCTATCCCCACGTTATAAATGCCGGAATATATCGACATTGCTATGGTGGTGCCTTCTGGCGCTACCCGTATCACTTCCGATTGGAACACGAGATTGTAGGCGGTGATGGCTATTCCCCATAGCATACATATTGAAATCGAGGCGAGGTGGCTTGCTGCCGACAGGTGCAGCAGCATCATAAATACGGTGACGCCGATGAGGGCAAAGGTGATGAATGTGCGTGGAGTGCGGTCGAAATACCGGGAGAAGATTACGCTTCCGAGCATTCCTGATACTCCGAACGCCATAAGCGTGAATGTTACTAATTGCTCGCTGAAACCTGCCACTTGCGACAAAAACGGCTCGATATAGCTGTAGCCGGTGAAATGGCCTGTGATGAATGTGGCTGTTATTATGTATATGCAAATCAATGCGGGATTCTTAAGCAGTGTTGGCAGGCTGTGCAATGTTATGGTATTGCTGTTTTTCACTTTCGGAAAAACAAAAGCGAGGAATACCAGCACGGCGAAAGCGGCAGCCGCTATGCACAGGAATGTGACGCGCCAGCCAAGATGCAGCCCGATTACGCGTCCCATAGGCAATCCGAGAATCATGGCTATCGACGAGCCTGTGACAATCATTCCCAAAGCGGCGGAACTCTTCCCTTCTGGTGCTATTTTTACGGCGATAGGCGACACAATCGACCAGAAAATGGAGTGGGAACATGCGACGCATATGCGTGAGACCATCAGCATTCCGAAACTTTGTGACAAGGATGAGAAAATGTGGCTTGCCACGAACAGGGCGACAACTGACAGCATCAGCCTGCGGTAGTCCATTTTTGCGACAAGCAGCATAAGGGGCAGCGACAGCAATGCCACGAACCATGCGTAGACAGATATTAGAAGACCTGCATGGGCTTCTGTGATTCCGAAATCGGACGCGATGTCAGACAATAGCCCGATTGGGATGAATTCCGTAGTGTTGAATATGAAAGTCGAGAATGTCAGCCCGGTGAGTGGCAACCAGTGCTTTACAGTAGTTTTTATATCAGTCATAATACCATCGATTGGCCTGTCTCTTGGTGGAGACGGCTTTACAAACCAAAAACAATCTAATTCGACGGCAAAGATACAGCAAATCGAGAGCAGAACAATCAAACTTGTTTGAAATTGTTATGCCGAGATGCAGCGTATCTTATGTAAAGATACAGCAAATCGAGGGCAGAACAATCAAACTTGTTTGAAAATGTTATGCCGAGTTACAGCCGAGTTACAGCGGATGTTATAGCGTTATCTTATCGAAGATGCGGCAAATTCGCTGTGTAGTTTTAAATTATTCGCTAAATTTGCAGCAAAAAGTAAAAAAATGGCTGTAGAAATAAAGGTAGTGCCTAAAGACAGGAAGTCGTTGCGTAAATTCGTGCAATTTGCAATTGATTTATATAAAGGTAATGATTGTTATGTCCCGCCGTTGGTTTCTGACGAAGTAGCGACTCTAAGTCCTGAAAAAAATCCCGCGTTCGATTTCTGCGAGGCAGAATATTTTATGGCTTTCCGTGCCGGTGTGCCTGTAGGTAGGATTGCAGCCATTATTCATAAGATTTCAAATGAAGAGCGTGGTAAAAAGGAAATGCGCTTCGGGTTCGTGGATTTTATCGACGATGAGGAGGTGAGCCGCGCGTTGTTCGATGCAGCCGCTGCTTGGGGCAGGTCGAAAGGCATGGAGACGATTATCGGGCCGCTCGGTTTTTCGGATATGGACTATGAGGGCATGCTTGTCGAGGGGTTTGACGAGTTGTCTACGATGGCCACTATCTATAATTATCCGTATTATCCGCGTCATTTGGAGCGGATGGGGTTCGAGAAGAAAGCCGACTGGGTGGAATTCAGCATGAAAGTTCCTGATGCCATCCCTGACAAGCACGTGCGCATAAGCGAGATAGTGAAACAGAAGTATGGATTGAAAGTCGTGAAATACAATAGCCGCAAGAAGGCTGTCGCGGAAATAGGGAGGCCGTTGTTCGAACTTATAAACGAGGCATATAAGGATTTGTTCGAGTTCACGCAGCTCACCGACCGCCAGATAGACCATTATGTGGATATATATATACGATTGTTGCGGCTTGACCTCTTGACGGTGATAAAAGATGCCGGCGATAATCTTGTCGGTGTGGGCGTGGCTTTGCCTTCGCTTTCCCGGGCGTTGCAGAAGTCGCGTGGCAAGATGTTGCCGTTCGGTTGGTGGCATCTTATTAGGGCGATGTATTTCAATGTGACCGATATAGTCGATTTGTTGCTGGTGGCTGTGAAGCCGGAGTATCAGAGCAAGGGGGTTAACGCATTGTTGTTCACGGACTTGATTCCGTATTTTCAGAAATACGGATATAAGTATGCCGAAAGCAATCCGGAATTGGAACTGAATCAGAAAGTACAGTCGCAGTGGCAGTATTTCGAGACGCGCCAGCATAAACGCCGCCGTGCTTACGGAAAACGGCTTTGATGGAAGTCGCGCGATGTTTCACGCTGTTGTAAATTGTTATAGTTTTGTAATTTATGCCGTGGAACACCGGCAGTTATTAACAAAAATGCCGACTTATCAACAATCGGGACGTTTTTCCGGAAAAACCTTTTGCAGTTGCCGATAAAAATAATTCCTTTGCAATGAAAAATTATACTTGACAGTATGGGTAAAGTAATTGCAATAGCAAATCAGAAAGGCGGTGTCGGCAAGACGACGACTTCGATTAATTTGGCTGCTTCACTTGCCACGTTGGGCAAGAAAGTGCTGATTGTCGATGCCGACCCTCAGGCTAATGCCACTTCCGGGCTGGGTGTTGACCCGAGAAAAATGACTTCGTCTATCTATGAGTGTCTGGTTGACAATTATCCTTTGCGGGGGGCGGAGTGTAAGACTTGTGTCGAGAATCTTGAACTGATAGGGTCGCGCATCGACCTTGTGGGCGCGGAGCTGGAATTGATAAACAAACAAAACCGTGAGCAGGTGCTTAGAAATCTTCTTGCTGAAATCCGTAACAAGTATGATTTCATAATTATCGACTGTTCGCCGTCGCTCGGGCTTATTACCGTGAATGCGCTGACGGCGGCAGATTCTGTGATAATACCGGTGCAGGCGGAGTATTTCGCACTTGAGGGCATCAGCAAGTTGCTCAATACGATACGTATAATCAAGTCGAAGCTCAACAGGAAGCTTGAGATAGAAGGGTTTCTTCTTACTATGTACGACGCGCGCTTGCGTCTTGCCAACCAGATTTATGAGGAGCTGAAAAGCCATTTCGGCGATATGGTGTTCAACACAGTCATTCCCCGCAACATCCGTTTGAGCGAGGCTCCGAGCCATGGGCTGCCCGCTATACTCTACGACCCCGACAGCCGCGGCGCAACAAGCCACGTGCAGCTTGCCAAGGAACTGCTATCGCGTAATAATATGTAATTAAAGCCATACGATATGTCGCATCAGAAACGTAATGCATTGGGCCGGGGGCTTGATTCCCTGATTTCGATGGATGATATCCAGACAGGAGGCTCGTCGGCCATCAACGAAATAGAATTGTCGCAAATACAGCCTAATCCGGAGCAGCCGCGCACGTGGTTCGACGAGGATTCGCTGGAAGAGCTTGCGTCGTCGATACGCGAATTGGGTATAATCCAGCCGCTTACTCTCAGGAAGGTAGGGGCTGAGCAGTACCAGATAATATCCGGAGAACGCCGCTACCGCGCGGCAAAACTTGCCGGGCTTGACAGCGTACCGGCATACGTGCGGACGGCCAGCGACAGCGAAATCACGGAGATGGCTCTTATAGAGAACATCCAGCGTGAGGACCTCAATGCCATAGAAATCGCGCTTACTTTCCGTAAACTTATCGACCAGTATGAGCTTACGCAGGAGCAATTGAGCTTGCGTATCGGTAAGAAACGCGCCACCATCGCCAATTTCTTGCGTCTGTTGAAACTGCCTGCGGAAGTGCAGCTCGGCTTGCGTGACCGGCGTGTGGACATGGGGCACGCGAGGGCTTTGCTCGCTGTCGAGAATCCGAAATTGCAGCTTAAGCTCTATAACGAGATAATAAAGCGCGGTCTGTCGGTACGTCAGGTGGAGGAATTGGCCAAGCAATATAACGGACACGAGCCGGAAACCGGCGGAAAGGCTCCGCGCAGTCAGGGCATCTCGGAAGAGTATGAGCTGTTGAAGAACCATCTTTCACAGTCGTTCCACACGCAGGTGCAATTCACTTGCAACAGGCAAGGCCGTGGAAAAATCACATTTCCTTTCAAAAATGAGCAGGAACTTGAAAGATTAATTAGTATCTTTGACCGCTTGAAAGGCAATCTCGACTGATTTTATGTCAGCGGTTGGCCTTGTACGGATGTGAGTTAAAATTAAAAATTAGAAATTTGGCAAGATTTAGATTTTTCGGGAAAGAAATGCTTAAAAAAGATTTAGCTTTGTTGCTGGTCTTTGCCGTTTCATTTCCATTTTCTATATTTGCTGACGAAACCGTTGACGGGGTGGATGGCGATGAGATAGTCGTTCCGGAGCGGAAAGAGCGTGTGTCGCCGCCTAAGCAGGGCGGAGACGCAGTTTTTATGCAGCCCGATACCGTCCCTGCCGATTCTCTGGCGCGACCGGTTGCGCTTGGTGTCGACACTCTTGCCACTGACTCGATAACGGCCGGCGCGCTTGCCGCAATGGCTGACACGGTCGACAGGATGCCGTCGGAATTCGAATTGCGGAGGAATTTCAATCCTGACCCTATCCGTGCCGTATGGCTTTCCGCTTTATGTCCGGGCTTGGGACAGATTTATAACAGGCGTTATTGGAAACTGCCTATCGTCATAGGAGGATATGCCGGGCTGGTTTATGCCACATCATGGAACAACCGGATGCTTACCGACTATACGCAGGCATACCGCGACATAACTGACAGCGACCCGAATACGAAAAGCTATATGGATTTATATCCACCGACAACCAAGGAAGAGGATATAGATATGGAATGGCTGGAGCGTTCGTTGAGGTCGAAAAAGAATTTCTACCGGCGTAACCGCGACTTATGTATTATCGGTATGGTCGGTTTGTATCTTGTATGTATGGTCGATGCCTATGTCGACGCTTCGTTGTCGCATTTCGACATATCGCCCAATTTGGCGGTGGATGTGGCTCCGGCGGTCATAGGTTCGTCCGACAGGTTGTCGAATTCGTTCGGCGTGCAGTGTGCGCTGACGTTTTGACGGCTTGATTTGTTGATTAAAAGAAAAGAGTTAGAATAATGAAGAAAGGATTATTGGCATTATTGATGCTTGTCGGGACGGCAACTTCCGTTTTCGCCCGCCCGACGGTGTTGACGTTGAAAGAATCCATACAGGACAGTACGATTATCTATCCTGAAAGTTTCGAGACAGACACTCAGAAACTGATGGAAAACTGGTATTTGAAGAATTATGCGGTTCTCGACGAGAGCAGTGAGGCGGCAGACGATGTCCCGACTACAAAGGAAGAGTTCATCGAGCGTCTGCAAAATTTGCCTACTGTCATAGAGATGCCATACAATCAGGTTGTGCGGAGCTACATAGACATGTATACCCAGCGGCGGCGTGCCCTTGTGGAGGAAATGCTCGGATTGAGTATCTATTATATGCCTATATTCGAGCAGGCTTTGGAACGTGAGGGGTTGCCTCTTGAGCTGAAATACTTGCCGGTGATTGAGTCGGCCTTGAATCCTGACGCCGTTTCGCGTGCGGGCGCTACCGGTTTGTGGCAGTTTATGCTGAGCACCGCGAAAGGTCTTGGGCTGGATGTGAATTCGCTTGTCGACGAGCGGCGCGACCCTATCCGTTCTTCCGAGATGGCCGCAAAATATTTGAAGCAATTATATGGTATGTATGGCGACTGGTCGCTTGCCATAGCTTCGTATAACTGCGGGCCGGGCAATGTCAACAAGGCGATGCGCCGTGCCGGAGGCGGCAAGAAGGATTTTTGGGACATCTATTACTATCTTCCGGCAGAAACCCGCGGATATGTCCCGGCTTTTATCGCGGCAAACTACGTAATGACCTATTATCAGGACCACAATCTTGGAAAGGCGTTGGCGCGCCGTCCTGTTCTGACTGATACGGTAATGGTTAACAAACGTGTGCATTTCGACCAAATTTCGTCGGTGCTTAATATTCCTGCGGAGGAGTTGCGTGTGCTGAATCCGCAATATCGCCGAGATATTATTCCCGGTGACATACGTCCGTATTCATTGACTCTCCCGTCACAGCAGATTTATAGCTATATTGTCAGCGAAGACAGCATTACCGGTCACGACGCTAACCTTTATGCGCGCCGTAGCGAGGTGGTGCCCGGTGGCGTTCAGGACGACAGTGACACAAAAGTTGTCACCAAATATCACGTGGTGAAGCGTGGAGAGACCATATCGAAGATTGCCCGCCGTTATGGAGTGTCTACCACCTCGTTGAAACGCTGGAACGGTTTGCGAAGCAACCGCATACGCCGCGGGCAGCGTCTGAAAATCAACACATACGTCAAAGTTGAGGCCGATGAGGATGCAGATGTAAGTCAAAATGAATCTGTCGTTTCTGCCGATGCGGAAAAGGAAGAAAAACAAGTGGCTGAAAAGAAGCCGGTGAAGCCTAAATACCATACAGTGCGCCGTGGCGAGACTCTTTCGAGCATTTCAGAGGAATACGGAGTGACTGTCAACGACATCAAGGAATGGAACGGATTGAGCGGGACTTCGATTGATGCGGGACAACGGCTTGCCATCGACAGCAGCGTGGCTAAGAAATCGTCGTCGAAATCATCGAAATCTTCGGTTTCTACCCATAAGGTGCGCCGTGGCGAGACGCTTGGCTCGATTGCTGCCAAGTATGGTGTGAGTGTGTCGGATTTGCGTGATTGGAACGGCATAACCGGCAGCAACATCAAAGCTGGGCATAAGCTCGTGGTAAAAGGCGGTTCTTCCAAGTCTTCGTCAAAATCGAAGAAGAGCAGCTCGTCTTCCTATAAGACTTACACCGTCAAGTCGGGCGAGACTCTTGGAGGTATTGCGGAGCGTAACGGCACTACGGCCGCTGCCATACGCCGTGCGAACGGAATAAAGGGGTCGATGATACGTGTAGGGCAGAAATTGAAAATCCCGAAAAATTAAAAGTTGCCCATCAGCAGCGATAATGCTGACAGGATAGGTTGAGTGACCATCCATACAATCATAGAGGCGAGTGACCAGTAAAGAGCGCGGTCGCTCGCTTTTTTCGCTTTCAGGTAATTGTTGCTGTAGAAATAGTTGGACACTTTGCTTGCGTATACAATGGCAACTATCCCTACCGGCAGACAGCACAGTATGGTTGACAATATGGCCCATACGAGGTTTGTCGGAGGGCATTTTGATATGTCGGTTTCTTTGTCAAGCATTTTCCCCTCTTCCAGTCCTTTGCGGTAGCCGCGCAGGAAGGCTTCTTCTGTCTGGGGATGGACTGGAGGTCTGAACGGCGGTATTGTGGCGTGTTGCCTTTGTGATTCGTAGTTTTCCCGGTTGAATGCCGGTGGGGCGGACATCGTAGCTTCTTGTGGCTCTGCCTGATTTTCGCTTTTGCCGCCGTCTGTGTTCGGTTGTGGTGTTATGCAGCCAGAAGATATTGTTTGGTCATCGTTCTTAGGTTGTATCAATGGAAATACCGGAGTCTCTGATGCCACAGTCCATTCTTTCAAATCTTTATACCATATTTTAGTCTTAGGGGTGATTTCGAGAGCTTTCAGCTCTTCGATTGTGAAAGGACCGTGCATTTCGCCGTCTCTTATTATCCAGTACTGAGTATCCATATTCTTATTGTTAGATGATTACGCAAATATAGTTATTTCTATAATACGGACTGTCACATTCCATTGTTTTTTAGCGAAGAATGGCTTGAAACCGCCTTGTTGAGGAAAAAACTCAATTTGGTGAATATGTTATACAGCATATTGATTAGTAAATCGCATTATATTAACAAATTATCTTTTTATATTTCGCTGTCCGTTGCCTTGTTGTTGAGTTTTTGTGAAAGTGTTTGAGAGCCGTTTTGGATGTTTGGAATATAATTTTGTAACGGAAGAATTCGAAATGACTCCATAGATTGCAAATTTAATATTAACCATAAAAATTAGACAAATGAGAATCAAAAATTACTTTTTGGCAGGTGCCGCTCTTTTAGCTGTCGGCACTATCAATGCGCAAGAGTATGTTTCTCCGGCAGAGAACGTCGCTGTCGGCAAAACATCTACAGCCTCGTCAGGTACCGCTTCATCAGCTTTCGATGACAATACTGACACTCGTTGGGAAAGCTCCCAAATCGACGGACAATGGATTTACGTTGACCTTGGAAAGGATTACGCAATCGACCAGCTTCAGCTTGTATGGGAAGGAGCTTATGCAAAACAGTATAAAATATTTGTAGCATCCGAGCTTACTGAAGAGATGACAGCCGAGCTTTCGGATGATGACCTTTCCAATGATTTCTCGACAGGTTGGACAGAGGCCGCGAGCGTTAGCGAGGAGCTTGCGGGATTTCCTTATACACAAGATGTAAATGTAAACGCAGGCACTTACGGACGCTATGTGGCGTTGCAGACTGTTGAGCGCGGCACCAACTACGGCACGAGCCTTTGGGAGTTCCGCGTGAAATCGTTCGGCGAATATGTTGCCGATGGGGCTGAAACAGCAAGCAAAATGTTTGTTTCAGCAAATCCAACCGAGATTTACACAGGAGAAACCGCCACACTCAACACTGCTGTGGTGAATGGTAAAAATCTCAGGATTGAAAATGCCGAAGTCGCGTATTCCGTTTCTCCGGCTGATGGACTTTCAATAGAAAGCAATATCGCAACTGGCGTTGCGTCAGGCAACTACATTGTAACGGCAACTTCCGGATCTGTTTCCGCGAATTGCACGATAACAGTGCGCGAAGAGCCGGTGCTTGCTTCTATCGAAATAACAGCCGATAAGATGCAAGGCTCAACCAACGATGTTTACACATTCACGGTAAACGGCAAAAACCAATTCGGCGAACCGTTCACTGTCGAAAATAAGGAATATAGCGCGGATGGTGCTGGCAATGCCACTTTTGATGGCGACAAAATGACAGTCGATGCCCGCGGACAATATCTTGTAACCTTGAAATCAGGCGATATCACAAGCAACACTGTCACAATCGATGTTGTTGCTGAAGGCGCAAACCTTGCTTTGGGCAAGACAATCGTTTCGAGCACCGAAGGTTCTCAAGACCCGCAAAATGCTGTGGATGGCAATGAGGACTCTATGTGGATTGCCAATCAGCCAGCAGATGCGAAAAAAGGAGAAGGCGACTCGTGGATATATGACGCTGAAATCGTGGTGGATCTTGGTGAAGAATACGATGTGAATTGCGTGCATACTTATTGGGAAGGAGCTTCTTCTGCTGATTACACCGTTACGTTCTCTACCGGCAACTCTGTTTGGAGCGAACCGACAGAAGCATTTACATTTACCGACGGCGCAGGAATGCAGAACCGTCACGACTGGCTGATGCAGGAAGAGGCAGTAAAAGCACGTTATGTGAAAGTACACTCCACAAGAGCTGCAACTGGTTATGGCGTGAAACTCCGCGAATTGCAGGTTTACAGCAACTCTCCGCTTGCTCCGGCAGAACTCCGCCACATTGAAATTGCAGCCGACGCTACAGCAGGACACGTAAAGTCCAATTATAACTTCACAGTCACGATGATCGACCAATATGGAGAAACTTATACGCTTGCGCCGGATGAGACAGCAGAATGGGTAGTTTCCGGTGGTGCAATGACAGGCAATGCTTTCAAAGCCGATGCTAAGGGCGCTTATACCGTGAAATACAAAGTCGGAGAAATCGAGTCCAATGAGGTGACAATCAACATCGTGGCAGAAGGTGAAAATATTCTTGCCGGCAAAACTATTGTCAGTGAATCGGAAGGCGATAACTACCAAATCGACCGTGACCGTCCTGTGGCTAATGTAATAGATGGCAATGACGGAAGCGACTGGTTCATAAAGGACGTAAAAAACTCCACAACATTTACGGCTGAATTTGTTGCCGATTTCGGTGATGTGGCAAACGTTGACGCGGTACATTTGCATTTCGAGGGAGCAAACTCGTGCGATTATGAAATCTTGTTCTCTACAGACAATTTGGAATTTACCCTATGGAAGTCGTATTCCGCAGAACCGAAAGTTGAGAACCGTCACGACTGGTTGTATGCAGAAACCACTACTCCGGTACGTTATATCAAGTTCGTTTCCAACGAGGTCTCTAATGGCGGTTACGGATTGCGCCTTTTTGAAGTAGAAGCTTACGGCGAGGATAACGGACATCTTGCAGGCGGTATCGAAGACATTAACGTCAACGGCAATATCTATCTTGCCGGCGATGTAGTGGTGATGCCGGTTGTGATGAGCAAAGCGATGGTATTCAGCGCATCGGGCGCAATGGTGGCTACTGCCGACAATGCCGACCAAATCAATGTGTCAGGTTTGCAAAGCGGTATGTATATAGTCAAGGCTGTCGATGCAGAAGGTAATGCCTACACCGCCAAGATTGCGAAATAAGGATATACACTACTGACAATTTCATCAATGCCTTTGTCTGCTGGCGCGGGCAAAGGCATTTTTAACAAAATCGCTCATTAGATATACTATATTTGTTTGAAAGCGGGGAACAGGTGTGCTGGATTCATCCAAATGTCTCCCTCTGTTTGCGTAGCTACGCGGAGCAAATAGGGGGAGTGGCACGGAGTGCCGAGGGGGTTGTTGCGTTGAGGGTGGAGTGTTCAGCGTTCAGTGAAAGATATCTCTCGACTCTAAACGCTAACCCTTTCCGAACCCCTCCGTCCCGACGGGACACCTCCCCTATTCACTCCGCTAAAGCTCCGTGAACAGGAGAGGACAATCCAGTGCGTATGGCGATCTGTCAAATGACTAATGACGATTTGGGTTTAATAATCATAACCGTAATTTTCATGAAGATAAAAAAGCTGATTTCTGTAATTGCATTTGTGGCAGGCTCGTTCTCTCTGACAGCACAGCAGCCTGTTGCAGTAGGCAGCGGCAGCTATGCCGAATACACGCCGCTGTTCAAGTCGGCTACCGACCAGCACGGCGGCGACAAAAGCCGTATTATGGAGACACGCCGCATTTATATTTCCGATAAGAAGAAAGGCGAACCTGTGCCAACCAATGATTGGTGGACAAATTTGCTTGTCGATACATATTCAGGCAATCTATGGACATATCCCCAAGTGGTGAAAGCCGAAGGCTACGGCATATTCGTGGCATATCCTAATCATTGGAGCGATGATGGCTGTGAAATGAAATGGGACACGCAACTCACAATTAAAGGAAGGAAATTCCATCCGGAAGAAGCCATTGCCGACGATTGGAGCGACTGGGGACTGCGCATGCAGCTTGCCGACGGCGACAAGCGGATGAACGTCACGATGGCGCAAGGAGTGCCGTTCACGTGGGTTGAGGCCGAGAATCTCGACCTGCAATTGGAAATAGGCGGCGGAGAATTGTCGATGCAAGGTGAAACCGCGGTGTTGCCCATCGAGACCGACCGCCTTGTCGTAAAGATAGGTGATGATTTGTATGCTGTATTCGCTCCTGACGCTACGTTGTTCGAACAAGGCAGTGAGGGAATAGACGTGACATTTGCGGAAGATAAGCCGCATTACCTTGCTATTTCCGTACTTCCGGATGAGGAGGCAGTTGACTTTTTTGCGCAATATGCCTCTGTAGTGCCACGGCAGACGAAAGTGGATTGGACCTATAATGAGAAAACAGGCAAGATGACTTCCACGTGGACAGTGACAACCGAAAATCTCGACGGCGAATCAGAACGGAATATCTTGCAAGGATTCATACCGCATCATTACAAATATTCCGAGAACGACATACAATTTACGGAATATGCCTATGCCACACCACGTGGAAAAATGAAAATGGCAACAGGCAACACGTTCTCTACTTCGTATCATTTCAGTGGCATTTTGCCATGGTTTGCAGCGCCTGAGGAGATGGCAGACCTTGCCAATCCTTACAACCGGGAACGTATGAAGCAGATGATTGCCGACTATGCCGCCAAAGGCAGTTTCGGTGCCGACACATACTGGGGAGGAAAAGGACTTATCCAGATGGCATTGAATATGGCATTCGCTAAAGAATTGGGAGAAGATGAATTGTTCGAACAATGCCGTTCGCGGTTGCGTGAAGTGATGGAAAATTGGCTCACATATACTCCCGGTGAGCAATCTTATTTTTTTGCGCGCTATGACCGTTGGGGCGCGCTTGTCGGCTATGACACAAGCTATGACAGCGACACTTTCAACGACCATCATTTCCATTATGGATATTTCACGTACGCCGGTGCGCTTTTGGCACTTGTCGACAGCGATTTCCGCGCCAAATACGGCGAGATGCTGAAACTTATAGCCAAAGACTACGCAAATTGGGACCGCGCTGACAAGCGTTTTCCGCTGTTCCGCACGTTCTCGCCGTGGTCCGGACATTCATACGCCGGAGGTTTGGGAAATACAGGCAACGGCAATGGTCAGGAATCCACGTCGGAGGCCATGCAAGGCTGGGGCGGGATGTATCTGCTCGGTGTGGCTCTCGGCGACAAGCAAATGCGCGATGCCGGAATTTTCGGCTGGGTTACAGAATCGAAAGGTGTGGCGGAGTATTGGTTCGACCGCGACAAGGAAAACATCGACCGCAGCCTGTACACGCATCCATATAACAGCAACCTCACCGCGGCCGGAATAGGCTGGTGGACATGGTTCTCGGGCGACCCTGTGTGGATGCACTCCATACAGTGGATGCCTATATCGCCGTGCTTGGACTATTTGAGCGAAGATTTGGAATTTGCCAAGTGGGACTATGAGCAGATGTGGGCAGGAAAAGAGATAGGAGGATGGGAATCTGACCCGGATTTCGCAGGCTCGGCGTTAAGCAAAGAGTCGGGATTAGGCAATGTCGTGCTGTCGTACCTGCAACGGTTCGACCCTGACGAGGCTGCAAGGATATTCGACGAGATGTGGGATGCCGGGACAAATGTGGCGAGAAGCACAGATACTAATGGCATTACATATTACATCACGCATTCTCACCGTACATACGGCGACCGTGATTTTGCGGTTAATGCGGACATTCCTACATCATCGGCATACTGCGACGGCGAAGGGAAATATACGTATGTGGTTTTCAATCCTGAAGCATCTGAACGCACCGTGACTTTCTATCGCGACGGTGCTCCGCTGGTTTCATTCAAAGCACCGGCTGGAAAACTTACCGTATATACTTCCACGCCGGAAGTGTCGGCGATAAAAATAGAAAGCCCGGCGATAAAAACTGTAGAACCCGGTAAAAACTTGCAACTTAAGGCGGTCGTGACAGACCAATACGGTGCCACTGTTGACGGAGCGGAATTGGAATGGAGCGTTGATGGCTCGTTTGGAAGCATTTCGGCTGACGGGTTGTTCACGGCAGGAAGCGGAAAAGCGGAATCTTGTAAGGTGAAAGCGACTTGCGGTGAACTGTCTGATGAAATAACCTTGCGTATCGGCGACGCTCCTGTGATAGCGGATGCTGAAATAACTCCTGCATTGGACTATGTAGTGGCGGGCGAGACCGTGTCGTTTGGTTTCACGGCAACCGACCAATATGGCGACCCTGTGGTTCTTGAAAAAGAATGGCGGATAGAAAAAGACGGCAAGACGGTGAAAAACGATTCAATATTCGACCTTGACGGAATAGGAATATATACCGTGAAGGTTAAAGCAGGTGACAATACCTATGCCAGACAGTTCTATGCCACTCCGCAAATGGATAATCTTGCGCTGCACAAGACGGTTGATGTAAGTTCTGAAGAAAATGTCGGACTGTTGAAAGAATATGCGACTGACGGCGACATGCAGACACGTTGGAGCAGCAGTGCAACCGACAATGAATGGATTTCTGTGGATCTCGGCAAAACGGTATATGTCAATGATGTCACAATCCATTGGGAGGCGGCATACGCCACACGCTATACTGTGCAAATATCCGGCAATGGCGATGATTGGGAAAATGTGGCTGATGTCAATGGGAACGGAGGCGCAGAAACGACAGAGATAAGGCAGGACGCAAGGTTTATCAGAATCGACTGTCAGGATAGGGCTACCGACTATGGATACTCTATTTATGAGATAGAGGCACATGGGATAGACCCCGATGCCGACAAATCCCAGCTTATGGGAATGGAAATAGTCGCTCCTACAAATCTGTTGAAAGAGGGAGAGGCTGTACAGCTTTCCGCTAAAGGCTACGACGGCAACGGCAATGAGATGGAGGTCGCTCCGCAATGGAGTGTTGACGCTTCATCGGGAACTATAACGGCTGACGGTATATTCACGCCTGCCGGATACGGTAATGTGACAGTAACGGCAACAGCCGAAGGAAAGACGGCTACGGCAGATTTTGTAGTGGAAGAGAGCATCAAGCCTCGTTCTGTGGCAATCACGCCGGCTTACGCTCAAATCGTAAAAGGTGAAAGTATCAGCTTCGGGCTGGAAGTGCTCGACCAATTCTCCACTCCATGCGGCGCTGAAGGCTTTACGTTCAGTTGCGAGGCAGCTTCTGATATGCTTGACGGTAATGTGTTCACCGGACTGCGCAACGGCACATACAGCGTCATTGCAAGCAATGGCGACATATCGGCTACCGCTACCGTCATAGTAGACGAATTTGCCGAAACCAATCTCGCTCTTGGAAAGGATGTATATGCTTCGAGCTATGAAAACGACGGCACTTTGCCGGAGTTTGCCAACGACGGCGACTTGTCTACACGCTGGGGAAGCGGGTTCGAGGATAATCAATACTTAGTGATTGATTTAGGTGCGGATTATGTGCTTGACCGTGTTGTCCTGCATTGGAATGCGGCGGCTTACTCCACCGATTATCGTGTCGAAGTGTCGGCCGACGACGACACTTGGACGGTGGTTGGAGAGGCAGCCGGCTCGGCAGGCGGAGTGCGGACACATACCTTTGGAAAAATAGCCGGACGCTACGTCAGGATTTATTGTATGAAGCGTTCGAACATATATGGCTCGTGCTTGGACGAGGTGGAGGTCTACGGCACTGCGAAATACGAGAATCCGGAAGCTTTGTCTCTCGATATTGTTGCTGACAATGGGTTTGCGGCATATATCGGCGAGACGGTGCTGATGGAAGCGTCGATAACCGACCAGTACGGACTTGCATTCGATCCGCAATACGCTATTGAATGGACGGTTGACAACGACTGTGCGGAGATAAGCGCGGACGGGACGTTGACTCCTTTGAAAGAAGGGGAGTGTACTGTTACGGCGGCTTATGCCGGTCTTTCTGATGCTGTTTCTGTCAGGGTGTTTCCGGAAAGAATCATATCAGGGTTGATAGTCAATCCCGCGGAAGCAGAAATTGAAGCCGGGACGGAATTGCAGTTGGAGGCAATTGCAGTCGACCAGTTCGGTAACAATACGGCAGTTGACGATTGCATATGGAGTGGTGACTTCACCGGCGGCAATGGTGTGTTTGAAGCGGATGAGGAAGGCCGGTACGAAGTGACGGCGGAATATCACGGGATGAAAGCGTCTGTGGTAATAACAGTAGTCGGAAATTTGGAAAATGTGGCATTGAATAAGCCTATATCCGACATTAATGACGGAAATTCCGCCACAGCCGCAAACGACGGCAATGACGGCTCCCGTTGGATAGGAGCGGGAGAGGAAGACGCGCTTACTATCGACTTGCAAGGATTCTATCATCTGATGCGCTCGTCGATTCTTTGGGAGCGCGCGGCTGCAGCCGATTACGACATTCTTGTATCTTCCGACGGCGATAGTTGGGTCACGGCATATTCCGCGTCGGGCTATGGCGACACGGGAGCGAACCGTACCGACGAGTTCCGTATGGACTGTGTGTGCCGTTACGTCCGTCTGCTGTGTAAGCGCAAAGCCACTCAATGGGATTATTCGGTATACGAATGGCAACTGTTCGGACGCAAGATGGTCGCCGGTGAGCCGTGTGCGATAACAATCGTTGACGGTGCCACGTCGTTGGCAGTGGGTGAGACCCATTCATTCTCGGCGATTGTCACTGATTGTGACGGAGAAATGATGCCGGATGCGCAGATACGTTGGACGGCAACCGGCGGGGGTACTATTTCCGGCAACGGCGATTATGAAGGATATGTGACTGGTGAGTATTCTGTTACGGCAAGTGCTGGAATAATCTCGGCGACTGTGCCTGTTACTGTCTCGCTTTATTCCGGAGTTGAAAATGTAGTGGGCAATGTAAGCATTGCTGCATTGCGAAAATCAGTGGCGATAAAATCATCTGAGCCGATAGGTCAAGTTTGTGTTTATGGCGTGGCCGGCAATTGTGTCTTTGCTGCTCAATACGGCTCGGCTGAGGCCGTGATGGATTTGTCGTCATTGCCCGGAGGGGTTTATATCGTGAAAGTGCTTGGAAATGCGGTTAAGGTAATGCTCTATTAGAAATAGCCGCAACCGCAATAAAAAAGTGTGCGCAGGGTTGTCTTGCGCACACTTTTTTGTTTATGAGATTGTATTTTATTTGTAAGATTTCGCGTAGATGTCGATTATCTCGGCGCGGTCGAGCGGTCGCGGGTCGAAAGCGAACAGACCGCCCATCGTGTTGACAGCATTGTCTGCGAATCGCGGAAAATCATCAGGAGTGATGCCGTAATCGCTTAATTTGATGCCGTCGACACCGCATTCTTTTTGCAGGTACATAAGTGCATCCACGAAGTCGGAAGGACGCGCGCTTTTTTTCTCGGTCATTATCTCGAACATTTTCATATAGCGTTTCATACGGTCGTTCTTGAATGCCGTGAAGTATGCTTGTGAAATGGCAATCAGGCCTGCTCCGTGGGGCAGTTGCGGATAATATGCGCTCATTGCGTGTTCCATAGAATGCTCCGATGTGCATGAAGAGGTGGATTCAACCATTCCCGCTAATGTCGCTGCCCAAGCCACTTTGCAGCGTGCTTTCAGGTCGGAGCCGTTTTTGACGGCTACCGGCAGATACTTGTAGAGCAGACGCACGGCTTCGAGTGCATAGAGGTCGCTTACCGGCGAGGCGATGGATGCTATATAGCCTTCCGCGGCATGGAAGAAAGCGTCGAATCCTTGGAATGCGGTGAACTTCGGCGGAATGGAGAGCATCAGTTCAGGGTCGACTATCGAGATTGCCGGAAAAGTCAGAGCGCATCCGAATCCTATCTTCTCGTTCGTGTCTTCGTTCGTTATCACGGTCCATGGGTCCATTTCAGTCCCTGTTCCCGCTGTTGTCGGTATGGCTACCACTGGCAGTGCTTTGCTGACCGGCTTTCCTTTTCCGGTGCCGCCGGATATGTAATCCCAATAGTCGCCGTCGTTTACGGCCATTACGGCAATAGATTTGGCTGAGTCGATAGTGCTGCCGCCTCCGAGACCCACTACGAAGTCGCATTTTTCCTGACGGCAAAGCCCGGCGCCTTCCATGACGTGTGTCTTTATGGGATTGGCTAAAATCTTGTCGTATACGCAAGTTTCGACATTGTTCTTTTTCAATAGCTCACAAACACGGTCGAGATAGCCATATTTGCGCATCGATGTGCCGGCGGAAATCACTACCAATGCTTTTTTCCCGGGAAGCGGGCATTCCGCCAGCTTTGACAGCTCTCCCGCTCCGAAAACCAATTTCGTGGGGATATATGCTGAAAAGTTCATCCTGTTCATACGCTTAAAGGTTTTAATGGTTTGACTTAAAAAATAATTTCTCGAAATTATGAAATAATTTGCTATAACCGGCTGTGTTTTGTGTTAAAAAATCATATTCAGGCTTGTGGCAATTACAGATTGATATGTTGCCGGTTTGTTTGTCATATCAAATGTGGTGTGTTTTTGAGTGTTTTCTATAAATGTGTGATTTTTGGCTGTCATATTGATAATGCTCACGATTTGCATTACCTTTGTCGCAAATAAAAATATCATTTTAAATGACAGAAATCCTTATAATAATTATTCTTATTCTTTTGAATGGCGTTTTCGCAATGTCGGAAATTGCTGTAATTTCAGCGAGAAAATCAAGCCTTTCCACTGATGAGAAAAAAGGAAGCAGGAGTGCGCGTTATGCGTTGAAATTGGCAAACGAGCCTGACCGGTTTCTTTCCACAGTGCAGATTGGCATCACTTTGATAGGAATCCTTACCGGTATATATTCCGGAGCGCAGCTTAGCGACGATTTTGCGGAGGTGCTTATAGGCGTAGGTGTTATTCCCTCAATAGCGGATGAGATTGCTCAAATAACGATAGTAGTTGTCGTCACTTATCTTACGCTCATATTGGGAGAGTTAGTGCCTAAGCGCATAGGTATGGCGGCTTCCGAGAAAGCTGCCAAGCTGATTGCCCGGCCTATGTATTATCTGTCAATCATCGCGTCGCCTTTCGTGAAATTGCTTGCGGCAAGCACCGCAGGGATGTTCAATTTGTTGGGCTTGAAAGAAGCGGAAACAAAGGTTACAGAAGAAGAAATAAAGAACATAGTTCAGGAAGGCAAAGAAGACGGTGAAGTGCAGGAAGTCGAACAGGACATAGTGGAACGTGTGTTCCAGCTTGGCGATATGAAAGTGTCGTCGCTGATGACTTACCGTACTGATCTTGTCACGCTTGATGTGAATATGGACAAGCAGCAGGTTAAAGAGGTGCTGAAGGAAAAGATTTTTCAGGTTTATCCGCTTATCGACAAGAATCTGGACGTAGTGAAAGGTGTAATCCGTATAAAGGATTTGGTGCTTGAA
The DNA here is from genome assembly GCA_900550025.1 of uncultured Porphyromonadaceae bacterium. GTDB lineage: Bacteria > Bacteroidota > Bacteroidia > Bacteroidales > Muribaculaceae > Limisoma > Limisoma gallistercoris. The sequence continues at coordinate 20,365 of URQP01000019.1, forward strand.
CTTGACAAACCGGATTTCAACATAAGCAATATCTGCCGTCAGGCCACTGTGTTCCATGAGAATATGAGTGTGTATAAGGCATTGGAAAAAATGAGGGACAATTCTACCGGTTCTGCGCTCGTATTCGATGAGTTCGGAAGTTGTCAAGGAATAATTACGTTGAAAGACATAATGGAAGGGCTTGTCGGAAAGTTCGAGGATATCAATACGGAACCCGATATAATAGCGCGGGCTGATGGCAATAGCTGGCTGGTTGACGGACAATGTTCGATATATGATTTCCTTAGTTATTTTGATGTGGACGACTTGAGTGAAGAATACACGTTCAATACTGTAGGAGGGTTGATACTTAAACAATTAGGCGATATTCCGCAGTCGGGAGATGTGGTGGAATGGAATAGCTTCCGTCTGGAAGTCGTTGATATGGACGGCGCGCGCATCGATAAGATTCTTGTGACTAAGATTGAAAATAAATCCGGCGAGTGATGGGCGTTGCCTCGATAATCGAATGGGCGCTTGCCCACTTGAGCTATTGGGTGGTTTTTTTGTTGATGGTGATGGAGAATTCTGTGGTGCCGTTGCCTGCAGAACTCATTGTTACACCGGCTGCCTATAATGCCGCCAATGGGAAAATGAGCGTGGTGTTGCTCATAGTCGTTTCTACGGCGGGCTCTACCGTAGGTGCCATAATCAACTATTATCTTTCGTTGTGGATTGGCCGTCTGGCGATTTACAAATTTGCGGACAGCCGCTGGGGAAAATTGCTTTTTCTAAGTCGCGGGAAAATTGAAAAGGCGGAAGAATTGTTCCGCCGTAACGGTAAAATATCCACCTTTATCGGACGGTTGTTGCCGGCAGGCCGTCAGTTCATATCCATTCCGGCAGGCCTTGCGCGTATGGACATCGGCTCTTTTATTTTCTATACCACTTTCGGTTCTGCTATATGGAATTCGTTTCTTGTCGGGCTGGGGTACTATCTTGCATATCTTTTGCCGGAAGACCAGATTGCCGCTGAACTTGAGAAATATGGCATGCAGCTTAATGTTGCTTTTGTCGTTATCGTTGTGGTTGCCGTGTCGTGGCATTTTGTCCGTCGCCGTATGCACAAAAAGCGGCATTAAGTGCGGTTTTGCACACTTTTCTGTTTTTTGTGTTGCACACAATGGCTCTAAGTGTGTAATGTTCAGTTGATTATGCAAATTTTAGCACTGTTTTCTTTTAGTTTTGGCATATTCGTATTTATATTTGCATCCGTGTTTTGCTAAACAATCGTAAGCTAATAACTAAAAATAATTACAAATGGGACATGTAGAAGAAGTTGCTCATCGTCTTAAAGGGCTTCGTGATGCGTTGGGATTGACCGCTGCGGAAATAGCGGCTGCCTGCGGTATTGACGAAGGTACTTATGTGGAATATGAATCCGGAAATGTCGATATTCCGGTGAGCACCATACATAAGATTGCGCATACCTATGGAGTGGAAATTACGGCATTGCTTTTCGGAGAGGAGCCTAAAATGAAGTGCTATTTCGTGACTCGTAAAGGCGCGGGGGTGAGCGTGGAACGCCGTAACTGGTACAAATACCAGTCGCTTGCCGCCGGTTTTTCTAACCGTGCGATGGAGCCGTTTCTTGTCACGGTAGAACCTGATGCCGGCAAAGAGCCGGAAGTGCATCTCAGCTCGCACGACGGGCAGGAGCTCAACTATGTGGAATCAGGCATAATGGAGCTGCATATCGACGGAAAGGTGATTGTGCTGGAAGAAGGCGACACGATAATGTTCGATGCCCGCCGTCCGCATGGGATGCGCGCCGTAGGCGGGAAGCAATTGCGCTTCATAGCGGTGATAGTTTGATAAATACGTATACAATAGATAAAAACATATAGACAGTATGCTCGAAAAATTTCTTGACAAGACGGAATTTGATTCGTATGAGGATTTCATGGCAAATTTCCATGTCAATGTACCTGAGAATTTTAATTTTGGATACGATGTGGTCGACGAATGGGCGCGTATCGAGCCCGGCAAGAAAGCGTTGCTGTGGACCAATGAGGAGGGAGAGGCCATACAATTCACATTTGCCGACATAAAACGTGAGAGCGACAAGGCCGCGTCGTTTTTCCTTTCGCTTGGCATAAAGAAAGGCGATATGGTAATGCTCATATTGAAACGCCGTTATCAATTCTGGTTTTCCATCATAGCATTGCACAAGATAGGGGCGGTGACAATACCTGCCACCCATCTGCTTACGGCAAAGGATATAGTCTACCGCTGCAATGCGGCGGACATAAAGGCCATAGTCGCGGTCGGCGACGATGTCGTCCTGAAGCATATAATAGACGCAAAGCCCGATTGCCCTACGCTGGAACATTGCATATCCACCGGGCCTGTTGTTCCTGAAGGATGGCTGGATTTCGGTAAGGGATGTGAGGAAGCGGCACCGTTTGTGCGCCCTGACAATCCTAATAGCAACGGTGACATTTCGCTGATGTACTTCACTTCTGGAACGACAGGAGAGCCGAAGATGGTGGCTCACGATTTCACCTATCCTTTGGGGCATATCATAACCGGCTCGTATTGGCATAACCTCCACGAAAGCAGCCTGCACCTTACGCTTGCCGACACCGGTTGGGGGAAGGCCGTATGGGGAAAACTTTACGGGCAGTGGATTGCCGGCGCCAATGTTTTCGTCTACGATTTCGAGAAATTCAAGCCGGTAGATGTGCTGCATAAAATCCACGATTACCGCATCACCTCGTTCTGCGCACCTCCAACGGTGTTCCGTTTCCTGATACGCGAGGACTTGACCAAGTTCGACATTTCCTGTCTTAAATATTGCACGATTGCAGGTGAGGCGTTGAACCCGAGCGTATACGATGAGTGGTTGCGCTTGACTGGCATTAAGCTGATGGAGGGTTTCGGGCAGACTGAGACCACCCTGACTATAGCGACATATCCGTGGATTGAGCCTAAGCCCGGCTCAATGGGAAAGAAAGGGCCGGTTTACGACATTGATTTGCTGACCTCCGACGGACGATGGGCTGAGGACGGCGAGCAGGGAGAAATCGTTGTGCGCACGCACGGCAGGAAACCGCTCGGCCTGTTCAAGGAATATTACCGCGACCCGGAGCTTACGCACGAGGCATATCACGACGGCATCTATCATACCGGCGACGTGGCTTGGCGTGACGAGGACGGATATTTCTGGTTCATAGGGAGGAAAGACGACGTGATAAAGTCGTCTGGCTACCGTATCGGCCCGTTCGAGGTGGAGAGCGCGCTGATGACACATCCGGCGGTGGTGGAATGCGCCATAACCGGCGTACCCGACGAGATTCGCGGTCAGGTGGTGAAGGCTACCATCGTTCTTGCCCCGGCATACCGTGACCGTGATAAGGAGCAGCTCACGAAAGAGATTCAGGACCATGTGAAGCGTACCACTGCTCCCTACAAATATCCGCGCGTAGTCGAGTTTGTCGACGAGTTGCCGAAGACCATAAGCGGCAAAATCCGCCGTGTCGAAATCCGCCAGAAAGACAACAAATAGAACTTTGTTGGATAGTGTAAATACAAAAAGGATATGCCGGGCGGGCATATCCTTTTTTGATGATATTCTGTGGAGAATGTTACTTGTTGAGGGCGGTAGCCACGTCAACGGCGCAAGCTACTGTGCAGCCTACCATCGGGTTGTTGCCGATTCCGAGGAATCCCATCATCTCCACGTGAGCCGGTACGGACGAAGAGCCTGCGAACTGTGCATCGCTGTGCATACGTCCCATAGTGTCGGTCATACCGTAGGAAGCAGGACCTGCAGCCATGTTGTCAGGATGGAGCGTGCGTCCTGTTCCACCGCCGGAAGCTACCGAGAAGTAAGGCTTGCCTGCGAGTGTGCGCTCTTTCTTGTATGTACCTGCTACCGGGTGCTGGAAGCGTGTCGGGTTTGTCGAGTTACCTGTGATGGAAACGTCAACGCCTTCTTTCCACATGATTGCAACGCCTTCGCGTACATCGTCAGCACCGTAGCATTTCACTTTCGCGCGCGGACCTTTTGAATAAGGTATCTCACGGACAACTTTCAATTCGCCGGTGAAATAGTCGAATTCTGTCTGTACGTATGTGAATCCGTTGATGCGGGAGATAATCATTGCAGCGTCTTTGCCGAGACCGTTGAGGATAACGCGCAACGGTTCTTTGCGCACTTTGTCGGCCTTAGCGGCGATTTTGATGGCTCCTTCAGCGGCTGCGAACGACTCGTGGCCGGCAAGGAAAGCGAAGCATTTTGTCTCTTCGCGGAGAAGGCGCGCTGCAAGATTGCCGTGTCCGAGACCTACTTTGCGGTCGTCGGCAACTGAACCCGGAATGCAGAACGACTGCAAGCCGATACCTATTGCCTCGGCAGCGTCAGCGGCATTCTTGCATCCTTTCTTCAACGCGATTGCGCAACCTACCACGTAAGCCCATTTTGCGTTTTCGAAGCAGATTGGCTGTGTCTCCTCACAAGTCTTGTAAGGGTCGATGCCGGCAGCGTCGCAAATTGCGTTAGCCTCTTCAATATCTTTGATGCCATTTTCGTTCAAGGCAGCGAGAATCTGCTTGATACGGCGGTCCTGACTTTCAAATTTCACTTCTCTAATCATGATCTTTCCTCCTTATTATTCTTTACGTGGATCAATATATTTAACAGCATCCGCAAAACGTCCGTATGTGCCTTTGGCTTTTTCGATGGCTTCTTTCGGGTCGGTACCGTTCTTTATCATCTCCATCATCTTGCCGAGGTGGATGAACTCGTAGCCGATTACCTGATTCTCCTCGTCGAGGGCCATACGTGTGCAGTAGCCTTCGGCCATTTCCAAGTAGCGTGTTCCGGTTTTCGTAGTGCCGAACATCGTTCCTACTTGGCTACGCAAACCTTTGCCGAGGTCTTCCAAAGAAGCGCCGATTGCGAGACCGCCTTCGGAGAATGCCGATTGTGTGCGGCCGTAGACGATTTGCAGGAATAGTTCGCGCATTGCAGTGTTGATGGCGTCGCATACGAGGTCGGTGTTCAACGCTTCAAGCAGAGTCTTGCCCGGAAGGATTTCCGATGCCATGGCTGCCGAGTGGGTCATACCGGAGCAGCCGATAGTCTCTACCAATGCCTCTTGGATGATTCCGTCCTTGACGTTAAGCGTCAGCTTGCACGCTCCCTGCTGCGGTGCGCACCAGCCGATACCGTGGGTAAGTCCGCTGATATCCTTGATTTCTTTCGAGCGCACCCATTTGCCCTCTTCGGGAATCGGCGCTGAAGGGTGGTTTGCACCTTTCTTTACACAGCACATTTGCTGTACTTCATGAGTGTAAATCATAATGCGTTGTTTTATAGTTTAGTTCTAAAAAATCCGTATGATTTTATTTTCCGCAAAGTTACGCAAAATTCGGATAACCGCCAACAGCCGTGTTTCTTAAATTTTCTAATTGCCAGTATTAAATGTCAAAGTTTGCCGAGATTGGAAATTACAAACTTGGTGAAAAATTAATATCCGGAATGATAGTGCTTGAAAGCTTGTCCTTGATGAGGAATCCCATATAGAGCGGGATTGTTAGGACATCGCCTTCACGTCCTACATTATATTGTCCCAGCTTGATTGCGCTCTTGATGTGATATACGTTTTTGTTCTTAAGAATCGTAGCCATACTTTTAGCCTTACTGCTCTTCGCTTTCACTTCAATTATGACGCATTCGTCTTTGAATCTCACCAAGAAATCCAATTCCAGTCCGCTGTCTTTATGGAAATAGTATAACTTTTGTCCTGACTTGCATAAAAAATCAGCCATGAGGTTTTCGAAAATTGCTCCTTTGTATCCAAGAAGATTCCCTTTTAAAATGTCTGTCTGAGTGCCATAGTCGAGCATTGCCATAAATATTCCTATGTCTGTAGTATACAACTTGAAACAGTCTTGGATGGCATTTCCTTCTAATGGCAATTCCGTAATCCGTGTGTTGTAGCACCTTCTGACTATTCCGGCATCTTCCAGCCATTGTATGCTTCCGGAGTATTGAGACGCTCGTCCGCCCTTTCTGACTATGGAATATTGAAATTTCTTGTTCTCCTTGGCCAATTGTTTCGGTATCGACTCAAAGCATTCCCGGATATGAGGTTTGTCTGTGTCAGCCGCGTATTTTACCATATCCTCTTCGTATTCTGCAATAAGGTTGCGTTGCAGTTTGTATATAAGCTCGATGTTTTTAGATTCAAGATAGCAATTTACAACTTCAGGGAGACCTCCGACTATGACGTATCTGTAGAGTAATTCAGTCATTGCTTTGTGGATTCCGTCAGGAACGGCTTTCTCGTTGTCGAAGTATGATTTAACGGCATCAATGATAGTGTCGCTTATGCCGTTTGCCCATAGGAACTCCTCGAAATCTAATGGATGCATATCTACGATGGTTTCATATCCTACGGGTACAGAGTCTTGCCCTTCATCATCCTTGCTTTTATTTCTGCTTTTGCCGTAGCCTTTTACTCCTAAGAGGGAGCCTGTTGCAATGACATCGAAACGGCCGTCTATATGAAATGACTTAAGTGCGGTTTTTGCTTCCTTGCATTCTTGAATCTCGTCAAGGATAATGCATGTTTTTCCTTCGATGAAACGGCTGCCTTTAATAAGTGCTGACAGGTTGAGGACAATGGTGTCAACATCTAAATTGCCGGTAAACGCAGCTTTTTTGTCTGGCTCAAGAATGAAGTTCATATAAACCACGCTTTCATAATTCTCTTTTGCGAATTTCTGGACAATATATGTCTTTCCACACTGGCGTATGCCTTTTATTACAAGAGGTTTTCTGTCCGTGGATTTCTTCCACTCGTTAAAAAAAGTTTCTATTTTTCTTCTAAGCATAGTTTGATTGTATTCTTGTGATGCAAAGTTACACTTTTTCGAGCGAATATTGTCGATTGTGATACATTTTTTCAAATGAATAATCTGTGATGATTGCATTTTTTTAAGCGAATATTGCCAGTTGTGGCACATTTTTTCAAACGAATCGGATGTTTTGCACTGAAAAACTCCAATCTTTCGACAATAGTTTTAATTTGTTGTAAAACATAATGAATCAGGCAATAAGCGGATGGTTGATGGTTTTGACGTAAAAAAGTAGTAATTTTGCGTCGGAATTGAGAATCAGGATGGCATTTATCGATTTGTTGATATTGGCTTTGATTGTAG
>URQP01000020.1 GCA_900550025.1 uncultured Porphyromonadaceae bacterium
GGAAGTCGCCGTGGTTACGGAAACTGAAAAGATACAGCTTCAGGCTCTTGCTCTCCACCATATCCTCACGGGGAATGTAGCTTATTATGATTTTTGCGAAGTCAGGTTGTCCGGTCTTCGGGCAGAGGCTCGTGAACTCCGGGCATGTGAACGTCACGAGATATTCGTTGTCCTGATGCTTATTCTTGAATGTTTCAAGCACCTCCGGAGCATACTGGTCCGGATAGCGTGTGGCGGTGTTGCCCAAAAGGGTAACGCCTTTCAATTCCGATTCTGTTCTCGACATCTATTTTCTACATTAAATATATGTTATGCCTGCGGCATTCTTCTATTTGTTCTTCCGGCCATACACTGGCTTGTACCTCGCCGATGTGCGCTTTTTGGAGCAGGAACATACACAGACGGCTCTGTCCTATTCCCCCGCCGATGGAATATGGAAGCCCGCCCGAGAGCAACGAGCGGTGGAACGGCAATTCGGCACGCTCCTCACATCCCCGCGCTCTCAATTGCTCCATCAGCGATTCCGCACTGACACGTATGCCCATCGACGACAATTCAAAAGGAATCCGCAACACCGGATTCCACAGCATAATGTCGCCGTTAAGCCCGCGGTAGCCGGCACTGTTGGGAGTAATCCAATCGTCGTAGTCGGGAGCGCGTCCGTCGTGAGGCTTTCCGTCCGACAATTCCGCACCGATTCCGACGATAAACACCGCGCCATATTTGCGGGCAATTTCCGTCTCACGTTGTTTTGGAGTGAGCGACGGATAAAGTTGCAGCAATTCTTCGGAATGCACCACGGCTATTTCGTCGGGAAGCACCGGAGTGATATGCGGGAAACGCTCATATACGATTTGTTCAGTCTCCTTCAAGGCCGCATAAATTTTACGCACCGCCGCAACGAGATAGTCTAGGCTGCGGTCGCTCTCGCGTATCGCCTGTTCCCAGTCCCATTGGTCGACATAGATGGAATGAATGTTATCCAAATCCTCGTCGGTACGGATTGCGTTCATATCCGTATAGATGCCGAATCCCGGAGCTACACCATAAGCCGCGAGTTTCGACCTCTTCCATTTGGCCAACGAATGCACTACCTCGGCAGTCCTGCCACCTAATGACTTCACAGGGAAACTGACAGCTTTCTCGACGCCGTTAAGGTCATCGTTCAGTCCGGTGCCCGAAAGCACGAAAAGCGGAGCCGTTACCCGCCGCAGATTCAACGCCTTTGCCAACCGTTGCTGGAAAGCGTCCTTAATCAGCTTAATGGCAATCTCCGTAGTCTCCGGCAACAGTTTCAGCCTGTAATTATCGGGAATTATCAACGCCATAGCCTGAATCATTTAAGACCTAAAGCCCGCGCTATACCGCTATACGTAAGCATTATGCCTACTTGGTATCCGCTGCGCTGCGGTGAAAGCTTCGAATATTTCTGATGCATGAAATATGGCGACAACCGCAGCGAAGAAGTGTATTGCTCCCGGCGGCCGCTCAGGAAAAACGGCTTGTCGGAAACTACCGTATGGAAATTCCAGTCAAAATCGAGCCCGGCCATATAATTGAAATTATGGATAGTATTGCGCCGTATTTCCGAATTACGCACGAACTCCGTCTCAGGATTATTGCCGGGATTGTCAGTATTCACCACAAAATCGGCCACATCCCACGCATAATTAGTCCAGCCTCCGCCCACATTGACAGTAATGGCGAAACGCTTGGTGTCGAGCACACGGTAGCCCAATGCCACAACGCCCGAAAGCTGGTTGGCATAGCGGTTGACAGCCCACTCTTTCTCCCTCCCGAAAAGCTCGCCGCGCATATCGTCGAGCCGCGGCTGCCCATAGGAGATGTCGGCTTTCAGGAACAGACGGTCGTAACCCGCCGTCAATCCGATATTAAACAGCCAAGCATAACCGAAAGCGTCGGCAATTTCGCCGGTAGGAATCAGCGCTCCGGTACCAATATACCAGCCATAACTGAACTTTCCGGGCTTGACCTCGGGAACGGCCGGCAACAGAAACTCGTCGAGCTGCTTACGCACGAAATATTCCTCCTCCTGCAAGCGGTTGTCATTACTGCCATTGACAGTCCGCTTTGCTATGTCGGCTATATATCCGTCATAAAGATTCTGATAGTAGGCCACACGCTTGTCAGCCTCAATGCCGGTCATTCCGGTATTGAGGTCGGCTTGCAAACGGCGGCGCATCAATTCCAGCAAATCGAACTGCAACTGATGATAGCGCAACATCTGGCTGCTGCGGTAAGCCGTATCGGCATACGACTGAGTCTTGTCCATCTCGGCAAAAGCGTATGTCGAAACGGTTGTCTCTATATTAAACCGCGATTTTTCCTCCTGAGTAATCTCCGATTTCACGACCAAGCGGCCTTTGAAATAGGTAGGCGTTGTCTTCATGACCGGATTCCCGGTGAAATCGCTCCACCGCAGCGCCCCTTCATCCCAATACCGTACGCTGCCGTCGGCAAAGGCAAGCAACGGGACAAGCATCAATATGAATATAAGCCGTTTCATAATCACATTATTTCTCATAAACTTTCAAGCATACGTTTCAACACCACCATCGCAGAAATTTCACGGTTGGCAGCCTCCGGAATCACGATGGAGCGGTCGCTCTCTATCACGTCGTCGCTCACAATCATATTCCTTCTGACAGGCAGGCAGTGCATAAAATAGGCATTGTCGGTCAACGCCATTTTTTCCGCCGTGATTGTCCACGAACGGTCGGTGCTTAGCACCTTGCCATAATTAGGGTCGGCAAACGCCGACCAGTTTTTCGCGTACACGAAATCAGCCCCGGCAAGCGCCTCGTCCTGATCATACAGGACAGGTACACCGGCTGTGAATTCCTCCGAAAGCTCGTAACCGTGAGGATGGGTAATCACAAAATCATAATCCGCCGCGCGCATCCATTCCGCAAACGAATTAGGCACGGCCTGCGGCAATGCCTTAGGATGCGGAGCCCACGTAAGAACCACCTTCGGCCGCTTCTTTGCCTTATATTCCTCGATTGTTATCAAATCAGCAAAGCTCTGCAACGGATGGCGGGTAGCTGCCTCCATGCTGAACACCGGCCGTCCGGAATAGCGGATGAACTGCTCTAATATCTTTTCGGAATAATCGTCCTGCTTGCTCTCAAACCGGGCAAACGAGCGCACACCGATAATATCGCAATAGCACCCCATCACCGGAATAGCCTCCAGCAGATGCTCCGGCTTGTCGCCGTCCATTATCACGCCCCGCTCGGTCTCGAGCTTCCACGCCCCTTGGTTCACATCGAGCACAATAACGTTCATGCCGAGGTTCATCGCCGCTTTCTGCGTACTCAAACGCGTACGCAACGACGAGTTGAAAAAAATCATCAGCAACGTGCGGTTCTCGCCAAGCCGTTTATAGGCAAAACGGTTTTTCTTCACATCCAAAGCCTCCTTCACGGCAGCCTCGAGATTACCAATATCGTCAACGCAAGTAAACTTTCTCATAACAATCTTTTATGCAAACATACGGAAAAATCTGCAATTTTTCCGTATGTTTGCAAGTATTAACAAGACTTTTATGGATGCTTTTCGAGTATATATCTTAGGTTGCGGGTCGGCAAAGCCTACGACACGCCATTATCCGTCATCGCAAGTCATAGATTTCCGCGGCAATTTGTTTATGATAGACTGCGGAGAAGGGGCGCAGATGCAATTCATGAGAATGCGGCTAAAGCCCAACCGCTTACGCCATATTTTCATAAGCCACCTGCACGGCGACCATTGCTACGGACTGCCCGGACTGCTATCCACTCTCAGCCTTGGCGGCATAGAGGGACATGTCACCGTGCATCTTCCTGAAGAAGGAATCCGCCTGTTAAAACCGCTCATCGACTACACTTCACACGACCTGCAAGTAGAATTTGCGCCGTATGAATATGGCAGCAACATAATCTACGAAGACAAGTCTCTGACTGTAAGCACCGTGCCTCTCGTCCACCGTATGCCTTGCGTAGGCTTCATTTTCCGCGAGAAAGAAAAGCTGCGCCATCTCAACCGCGAAATGGCCGATTTCTATCAAGTGCCTGTGGCAATGCTCGCCCGGATAAAGGCCGGTGAAGACTATGTCAAGCCCGACGGCACTGTGGTGCCTAATGAAATACTGACCACAGCCCCAGACCCGTCGCGCACATACGCCTATATTTCCGACACGCTTCCTTTAAAAGCAGTTATAAATGAGATTAAAGACGCAGATTTGCTTTACCACGAAGCGACATTTATGAGCGATATGCTCAAAAGGGCGAAACAGACTTGCCACACCACGGCAAAAGACGCGGCGCGCATTGCCGCCGAAGCCGGGGTTAAACGGCTCGTAATCGGGCACTTCTCGTCGCGTTACATTGACGAGACTCCGCTACTCGAAGAAGCGCAATCAGTGTTTCCATCCACTGTCCTCGCCCGCGAAGGCCTCATCCTCGACGTGTAAGATGTTAAATTTCCGATTTTATGGTTTAAAATTTGGTTTTAATCCATAAAATCGCGATATTTACAAGTAATCAAATATTTAATGCTTATGAAAACTGATTCTAAATTATCCCCGGCATCCATTTTCCTCAAAGTTGCAGCGGCCATATTGATTTTGCCGTCTTTGCAAGGCTGCGATGACGACGGAGGCAGCGACATAATTTGGGATATTGCTCCAAGCGACATTGTTGTTCATGTGGTTGACCATAATGGACACAATCTCTTACTGCCCGAAACGCCCGGATACATAAACCCGGAAAACGTAGCAATTGAATACAAGGGCAAGACTTACGAGTATGTAAATACCACCGAACAGGAATATCCTTGCTACTATACACATTCCCCGCAAGACAACGGCACGAGGGCTATGCGGTGTATCTGGTATGGACTGCACGAGGGGCATAATCCTGACGACCCGACACTGAACATAGGTCAACTGCGCCCTGAAGACGGTTACCGCAACGAGCAGTTCGACATTGTCTGGCCTGACGGCAGCCGTGACAGGATTGGCTTCGACCTGTTCCTTAAATGGAACGGCGACCGTACGGATTTCCTTTACATAAAGAATCTCTATCTCAACGGCAATCCTGTCGAGACCATAACAATAGTGAAATAATCTGCTTAGTAGTCCATATCTTCTCCGCCGCCCATAGCACCGGCTTCGCCCTGCGTGTGCTTGTTGGGCTTGGCTTTCATATTGCCGAAATTGTAGGACACGGTGATTTGAAAACGCCTGCCGCTGCCCCAGTTCTTGGAATACTGGCTATAGCCGTTGCCGTAGGTAGTTGACTCCCGCGAGCGTGAATCGAGGATGTCGCGCACATTCAGGTTGACAGCCCATTTCCCGAAATCCTTGCGCAGGCTGGCATCCAGACGGTAATTGCCGTCGCGTTTGCCCTGGGCGATTACCATCGGGGCATTGTACCCGCCGTTGACCTGCGCGCTGAATCCCAACGGAAGCATCACGCGGGCTATGGCGCGTATGTTCCACGAGAAATTGCTGTCGCCGTCGTCGCTCACCACTTGCCTTGAATTTTCCGGAGTATAAGAGAATCCATCCAGTTGGTAATAGAACAGGTTGACAGTAGTGGTAAGATCAAGAATATTGAAAAAATTATCTTTGAAAATAACTTCCGCTCCTGTCGATATGGATTGCGACACATTGTCGAACGTAGTGTTCATCACACCTGTCTGGTCATTAATAAAATTGATGCGCTGGATGACATTATCGGTACTGCGGTAGTAGGCCGACACCGACGCCATATGTTTTTCCCAAGTCTTTATATAGTTGAGTTCAAATGCGTTGGAATATTCAGGGTCAAGATACGGATTACCGTAAGATATGTTAGTCGGGTCGGACGTGTTGTGGAACGAATTCAACTGCCCGCCCCACGGACGGCGTATGCGGCGTGTGTAATTAACCTGCATCTCGTTTTGCTTAGGGAATGAATAGGAAACGAAAGCGCTCGGGAAAAGCTGGAAATTATTATCCTTGAACATTTCCTTGCCGGCTTCGCTCTCTCCGTAAGCAAGCGATTTGGTACGCACCTGCCAGTATTCGCCACGTACGCCTCCCTGAAAGCTCAGTTTGCCTACAGTGCCTCCGATAGTTGCATAGAGTGCCTGTATGTTCTGTTCGTAGATGAAACGGTTATACAAATCTTCGTCCAATTGCATGTTATCCTGCGAGTCGCCGCTGTAAGTGACAGTCGGGCTATTCTCACGGCCATGCCGTCCCTTGTAACCGGTCTCGAAACGGAACTTCTTAGCTATCGGAAGCGTATAATCGGCCTGATACTCGAAGTTGCGGTTTGCGATGTCGGTGCTTTGCATCTGCCAGTCCTGCCATGTGCGCAATTGCGGCTCGTTGCTTTCATCTAAAAATTCTTCCTCGTACGTGTAGTTCTGCCAATTTTCGTTAGGGCCTCCGCCGCCCCATTTGTTAAAATTAGCTGATATGTCGAGTGTATGATTTTCGGCAAAAGTATGCTTATACCCCACTATGGCCATACCTCCGCGCATCTTGTTGTCGTTCGAGCTTGTCTGTCCTATAAGGGTTTGCCCGGGCTGGTCGGAGTCGTATACTGTCGACCCGTCGCGCGAGCCTTTTCCGAACATCCCGAATCCGTTCATATAAAATTCGTTGTAATCGTCGAGATAATAGGCCACGCCTCCGCGCAAGAACATATTATTGCGGTTGTTTTCCGTCTTTTGGTCGGAATTGAGGAAAGTGCCGTCATCGTATGTCCGCCGTGACAGGCTGTTCCGGTCATTCTCGTTGTGGCGGAAACCGACACCTATGTTTGTTTCCCATTTCCCGAAATTAAAATTGCCGCTCACATTTGCATTATAGCCTTTCTGCGAGTTTACACTTGCGCGCGCCGACCCGAAATAACCCAACAGGGAGTTACGCTTCATTACTATATTGATGATTCCCGCCGTACCTTCCGGACTGTATTTAGCCGAAGGATTTGTTATGATTTCAACCCTCTCGATGCTCTCTGCCGGAAGTTGCTCGAGAATGTCCGCCTGATTGTCGGAAGTGAGCCCGGCATCTTTTCCGTTTATCCATATTGTCACGGAAGAATTTCCACGCAACGACACTGCTCCGTCGTTGTCAACCTCGATAGAAGGAATATTTTCAAGCAACTCGCTCGCCGACACGCCGGCCGCGGCCAAATCGGCCTCGACATTGAACACTTTGCGGTCCAATTCAAACTTCATCTGCGATTTCACGCCCTTCACTTCCACTTCCTGCAATACCGTAGAATTCTCCCCCATTTCCAAAACACCGGCATTTACAGAGCCTCTGTTCACAACAATCTGCTTGCTTGCAGGATTATAGCCAACAAAAGAAGAAGTAAGCGTATATTTGCCATTTGGAATGTCCGTGATTCTGAAACTGCCGTCAACTCCAGTCACGGCTCCATATGAAGATTTCCCGACCGAACTTTTTGCAATCACATTGACAAACTCCATAGGATTGCCACTTTCATCAACCACTTTCCCGCTTACAATTGCCGCTTTAGTTGTCAGCACACTCGCCGCGATTAAAACTGTGACACAAACAAAAAATTTCATTATGTTTTTATAGTTATCGTCGTAAAAATATAACAGTTCTTATTCAGGTGGCAAAATTAATGAGATAATATAAGAAATGAAACATAGCAAACCTTAAATCACCGTCTGTCCGATAATAAAATATGTTATTAATTTGCCGTTATTGTGAATTTAAGTAACTTTGGACAAAATTTCAGCTCATTCTATGAAACGGATTGCTTTATTTGTTATATGTGTATTAATCACGGTTTCGACTGACGCCCAATTGTTATGGCGCATTACCGGCAACGGTCTGGAAAAGCCGTCATATCTTTTCGGCACATACCATATTGCCCCTTTCAGCTTGGTTGACAGTATTGAAGGACTTGCCTCCGCGATAAGCAATGTAGACAAAGTATATGGAGAAGTTGTAGCCTCCGACATGCTTAATCCCGACACGCTGGCATATATGGCGCAACGGCTGACCTTGCCGGGCGACACGACCTTGGCCGGGCTGCTCAGCCCTCAGGAATTCTCGACGGTGGAGACCTTTTTGGAAAACAATTTAAAACTGAGCCTTGACGACATCAATATGGCGAAGATGTTGCCAGTAGCAGTCACCAACCAAATCACTGTACTGACAACTGTGAAAGGAGTTCCGGACTACGACCCTTCCAATCCGCTCGATGCCGGGATTCAGGAGCTCGCGAAATCGCTGGGAAAAGAGGTAGAAGGGCTTGAAAGCGTCGGCATCCAAATGGATTTGATGGTGAGCCAGCCTTTGCGCAGGCAGATTGAGCAGCTTGTATGCACTGTCGAGTCGTTCGACTCGCTTGCAGCCCAGTCAAGACAATTGACCGACGCATATTTCTCTCAAGACTTGTTGCGGATAGAGGCATTGATGATTGGCGATGGAGAGGATTCCGCTTGTGATTATACGCCGGAAGAGAAATATGCCCTTATCAACGAACGAAACGAGGCGTGGATGCGGAAGTTGCCTGACATTATGGAAAGCGGTTCCACCCTGTTTGCTGTCGGAGCCGGGCATCTTGTCGGCAGTGACGGATTGATTGCCATGCTCATCGATGCCGGTTATGAAGTAGAGCCGGTCGAAAAGCCCATGTACGAACGAATGGAATAAGAAAAATGGATAATTTTATGGAAGTGTGCAACGTGGTGAAACGTTATTCAGGGCATACGGCACTGGATGGCGTGAGCATCAACGTTGGCAAAGGACGTGTTTTCGGGCTGCTCGGCCCCAACGGGGCGGGAAAGACTACGCTCATACGCATAATCAACCGAATCACCATGCCCGACGAAGGAGAAGTGATTATCGACGGACACGCTTTGCGTGCCGACGACGTGTATAATATCGGCTACCTTCCCGAGGAGCGCGGACTTTACAAGAAGATGAAAGTAGGCGAACAGGCGTTGTACCTCGCGCGCCTTAAAGGTTTGGGGAAAGAAGAAGCCACACGGCGGTTGCGCTGGTGGTTCGACAAGTTTGACATCAACCCTTGGTGGAATAAGAAAGTGGAAGAACTGTCGAAAGGAATGCAGCAGAAAGTGCAGTTTGTAGTCACCGTGCTCCACGAGCCGCAACTGATGATATTCGACGAGCCTTTCTCGGGTTTCGACCCTGTAAACGCCGATTTGCTGAAGCGTGAGATTCTCGAATTAAAAGAAAAAGGACACACCATAATATTCTCCACCCACAATATGGGGTCAGTGGAGGAGATTTGCGACGACATAGCATTAATCAACCATTCCAAGGTAGTGCTCGACGGAAGCGTGCTCGATGTCCGCTCCCACTACCGCACAGGACTTTACGAAATAATTGCCGGTGGCGGATTGCAGTCGTCGGGGTGCTTCGAGGTGCTTTCCACGTCACCGTCGCACGGATGCTGCAAATATCTGGTAAGGAAAAACGACAAGGAGTGCTCTAACTCGTTGCTGCTGGGCGAGCTGGCAAAGCAGGTGGAAATATATTCGTTTGCGGAACAGACACCTTCGATGAACGATATTTTCTTGAAAGTGGTTGGCGGACAGGATTTAGAAATTACGGATTATGGAAAGTAAGGTTTGGATTGTCGCCCAGCGTGAGGCGGCTACACGCATAAAAAAGAAATCGTTCATAATAATGACGATATTGATGCCTTTCCTGATGGCGGGATTGGTGTTTCTTCCGTTGCTGCTGTCGATGATAGGCAGCTCGGAGCGTATGACTGTCGCCGTCATCGACAACACAGGCAAATATGCCGAAGCATTGAAAAGCAACGACGACTACCTGTTCGTCCCAACCGACAGGATGCGTGACTCTTTCCGCTCTGATTCCACGGATGTCGGGGCGGTGGTGCAGATTACGGCCGACCTTGTCGATTTCCCGCATTCCGCGGCGATATTCTCGCAAAGGGAAGTGCCGATGGACTTGCGTGGTTATGTGGAATCCGCGCTGACGGAGAAAGTCCGTGAGGAGAAGTTCAGCCGCTACGACATACCGGAGTTGTCGAGCATAATCGACGACGTGCAGAAGAAAGTGGAGGTTTCCACTATCCGCTGGACCGACGAGGGCGAGCAATCGTCGATGTCGGAAGTGGTAATGGTAGTCGGCATGATACTGACGTTCCTCATCTATATGTTCGTGCTTTCCTACGGTTCGATGGTAATGCAAGGCGTGATGGAAGAGAAGACAAACCGCATTGTCGAACTGATGGTCTCGAGCGTCAAGCCTGTCGACCTGCTGCTCGGCAAGATAATAGGAATCGGCTTGGTTGGGATTTTCCAAATGCTCATCTGGGGACTGCTTCTTGCGGTCCTGCTCGTCGGAGGCTCGTTGATTGCAGGAATCCCGATGATGGCAGAAACGGATATGCAGGCGATGGCAGCCGCCGGAGCTTCGGCCGATATGGCGGAATTGGCGCAGCTGTTCACCGCGCTCGGCAGTCTTCCGGTTGTAGAGATAATAGTGCTTTTCGTGCTGTATTTCATAGGCGGATATCTGCTTTATGCCTCGATACTTGCCGCTTTCGGCGCGGCAGTCAACGACCAGCAGGATTCGCAGCAATTGATGCTTCCTGTGATGGTGATTATGATGTTCGCATTCTATGCCGGCTTCTACAGCGCCGACAATCCGGAAGGGCCGTTCGCTTTCTGGATGTCGTTCTTCCCGTTCACATCCTCGATAGTGATGATGGTGCGTATTCCGTTCGGAGTACCGGTATGGCAGGAGCTGCTTTCGGTTGCTCTGTTGTTTGCCACCGATTTCTTCATACTGTGGATTTCCGCTAAGATTTACAGAGTCGGTATTTTGATGTACGGCAAGAAGATATCTTTCAAAGAGATGTGCCGCTGGGTGAAAATGAGCTAAAATTAACATCTGTATCCCTCTTTTGTTAAAACGCGCCTTCAACAATATGTTCTTTAGCATATTTTAAAGGCGCATTTTGTAATTTTATGACATATATCATAAATCATAGGACACATTCGCTGTAACTTTGCAACGTTTCACTTTGCCTATATAGTGTGCATAAAATAATAATAGTAAAATAGATATTGAAATTTAGTTTTTTATGAAAAGAAGAATGATGAAGCCTTTATTGCTATCAGGGCTGATTTTAGGATTGAGTTTGACTTCGTGTGGAGGTAAGGATCAATCACAGATGGGACAGCAGGCTGTCCCGAATGTAGCGGTCATTACAGTAAAGAAAGGTACGGCAGATTTGGAATCCGCCTATCCTGCAATTATCAAAGGAAAGAAAGACGTTGAAATCCGTCCGCAGGTGACGGCATTCATCACTAAGGTTTGTGTCGACGAAGGTCAGCAAGTGTCTGCAGGCCAGACATTGTTTATCCTCGACCAAGTTCAATTCGAGGCTGCCGTAAATCAGGCAGAGGCTGCCGTTGCCGTTGCGCGTGAAGCGTTGAACAGCGCAAAAATCACTGCAAGCAACAAGCAGAAACTTTTTGACAAGAATATCATAAGCGAATATGAGAACCAGCTTGCTCAGAACGACCTCGCTTCCGCAAAGGCACAGCTTGCACAGGCAGAGGCAACTTTGGTCAACGCACGCAAGAACTTGTCGTATACGGTAGTCAAGGCTCCGTCGGCAGGCTATGTAGGGTCTATTCCCAACCGTGAAGGCTCGTTGGCTTCTCCGTCGTCGGCTTCTCCGTTGACTACAATTTCAGACATTTCTGAAGTGTATGCTTATGTATCTTTCAACGAAAAGCAGATTCTGGAGATGACCAATAGCGGAGCCACCTCTTTGAGCAGCGCACTTGCAGCCCTCCCTCCTGTGAAGTTGCAGCTTTCCGACGGTTCCATGTATCCGGAAACCGGCAAGGTGGCTACGTTGACCGGCTTGATTGACAACACAACCGGCTCGGCTTCTGTACGTGTGCTCTTCCCTAACAAGAACGGAATGCTCCGCAGCGGTTCTACCGGCACAATCCTTATACCGGTACACGAGGAAAACGTATATACGATACCGCAGAACGCCACTACCGAGATTCAGAACATACGCTATGCTTATGTAGTAGGTGATTCCAACAAGGTGGTTTCCAAGCAAATCAAAGTGCTTGCCAACAACGACGGCAAAAACTTCTTCGTCACTTCCGGTCTCAATGACGGCGACCGTGTTGTAATAGAAGGTGTAGGCATTTCAGTGCGCGACGGAAGCGTAATCAATCCTGTCGCTCCTTCACAGCAGGCACAGGCTCCGGCTGCCGCAGCTGCTGAACAGAATAAATAATAAAGGAACTTTAGTAGAAGAAATATGAAACTTGATGCTTTTATTAACCGTCCGGTGCTCTCGACGGTAATCTCAATATTCATCGTGATATTGGGTATAGTCGGGCTGCTTTGGCTGCCTGTGTTGCAATATCCTGATATCGCGCCCCCTACGGTCAACGTGTCGGCCAACTATACAGGTGCCAACGCGCAAACCGTGCTCAACTCCGTGATTGCCCCGCTTGAGGAGCAAATCAACGGTGCCGAAGGTATGATGTATATGCAATCTACAGCTACCAATACAGGTAGTGCGGATATTACCGTATATTTCGAACAGGGCTTCGACCCCGACATGGCTGCCGTAGATGTGCAGAACCGTGTGTCGATGGCCGAGAGCCTTCTTCCGGCAGAAGTTACAAGCTACGGTGTCACAACCCGTAAGCGCCAAACTTCAACTTTGCTTGTGTTCTCGCTTTATTCTCCGGATAATACTTATGACAACTCGTTCATAGAGAACTATATGAACATCAACATCATTCCGGAAATCAAGCGTGTGAACGGCGTGGGTAACGCGATGTTGATGGGTCAGGACTATTCTATGCGTATATGGCTGAAACCTGATGTCATGGCACAGTATGGCTTGATGCCTACCGATGTCACGGCTGCTCTTGCCGAGCAGAACATCGAAGCAGCTCCGGGTCAGTTGGGCGAGAACTCCAACCAGAGCTTCCAATATATATTAAGGTATAAAGGACGCCTTGTAACCCCGGAACAGTTCGGCGAAATCATTCTCCGTACCAATTCCAATGGCGAGGTGCTTTATCTTAAGGATGTGGCGGAGCTTGAGCTCGGACGTTTGGACTACGGTTTTGTAAGCCGTGTTAACGGCAAGAATGCGGCTTCCGCTATGGTGCAACAGACTGCCGGCTCAAATGCGACAGCCGTTGTAGAGGATGTGCTCGAAGTGCTGAAAAATGCCGAGAAGAACCTTCCTAAAGGATTGGAATTCAACATATCAATGAACGTCAACGACTTCCTTTTCGCTTCTATCCACGAAGTGCTCAAGACGTTGATTGAAGCGTTCATCCTTGTGTTCTTGATTGTGTATATCTTCTTGCAGGACCTGCGTTCTACGATTATCCCTGCCATCGCAATACCTGTGGCGTTGATAGGTACATTCTTCGGTATTTATCTTATCGGATTCTCCATCAACTTGATTACCCTTTCCGCTTTGGTGCTTGCCATCGCGATTGTGGTGGACGACGCCATAGTGGTGGTCGAAGCCGTCCATGCGAAGCTCGACGAGGGATATTCTTCCCCGCGTATGGCTTCTATCGACGCAATGCGCGAGATTGGCGGCGCTATCGTATCAATCACGTTGGTCATGATGCTCGTGTTCATTCCGGTGTCGTTCATCGGCGGAACGTCGGGAGTGTTCTACCGTCAGTTCGGTCTTACGATGGCAATTGCCATCGGTCTGTCGGCTATCAACGCCTTGACATTGTCACCGGCAATGTGCGGTGTGTTCCTGCGCGCCCACAAAGAGCATAAGCCGGGCGAGAAACGCACTCCGGTGCAGAAATTCCATGAGGGATTCAACAAGATGTATGCCGTTGTGCTTGACCATTATCACGGATATGCAAGTTTTTTCATCCGTCATAAGGTTACAGCCTTCAGCATAGTTGCAGCCTCTATCGTTGCATTGGTATTGTTGATGGTCAGCACGGCCACTGCATTGGTTCCGGATGAAGACCAAGGCGTATTGTTCGGCATGGTGGATATGCCGCCGGCAACCTCACGCGAACGCACTACCGAAGTGATGGACAAAGTGGACGCAATCATCGCGCAGAATCCGGCAGTGGAATACCGTACGGAAATCGTGGGCTACAGCTTCCTTTCCGGACAAGGTAACACTTACGGTACGTTCATCATCAAATTGAAAGACTGGTCGGAGCGTACAACCGAGGAAACGCAAATCGGCAATGTGCTGATGCAGCTCTATGGAGCGGTAGGCAGCCAGATCAAGGACGGACGCGTGATGTTCTTCCAGCCGCCTATGATTTCCGGTTATTCTATGACCAACGGTTTCGAGTTCAAGTTGCAGGACAAGACCGGTGGCGACATCAACAAGTTCTTCCAGATTTCCCAGTCGTTCCTTGCAGAGTTGAACAAGCGTCCTGAGATACAGTCGGCATATACTACATTCAACCCGACATTCCCGCAGTATATGGTGGATGTGGACGTGGCGAAGACGAAACAGGCCGGTCTGAGCCCGAGCACGGTGCTCTCCACGCTTCAGGGATATATGGGCGGTATGTACGTTTCCAACTTCAACAGTTTCGGTAAGCTTTACCGTGTGATGATGCAGGCCAATCCGGAATCGCGTGTGTCACCGGAATCGCTTAATCAGATAAAGGTGCGCAACGGAAGCGGAGAGATGGCTCCTATCACCAACTTCATATCCTTGCGCCGTGTATACGGTCCTGACGTTATCAACCGTTTCAATATGTACACTTCCATCAGTGTGACAGGTACGCCGGCAGAAGGATATTCCAACGGTGACGCAATCCGCGCCATTCAGGAAGTTGCCGCACAGGCACTTCCGCAAGGATTCGGCTACGAGTTCTCCGGTATGACAAGGGAAGAGCAGAACACTTCGGCATCTTCTACGGCAATCGTGTTCGGCTTGTGCTTGATTTTCGTCTACCTGTTGCTGGCGGCACAGTATGAAAGCTACATCCTGCCGTTGGCGGTAATATTCTCGATTCCGTTCGGTTTGATGGGTTCGTTCATCTTTGCGAAGATGTTCGGCATTGTCAACAATATCTACTTGCAAATCGGTTTGATTATGCTTATCGGATTGTTGGCCAAGAACGCCATCCTTATCGTCGAGTTCGCTCTTGCCCGCCGTAAGACCGGTATGAGCATCGTCAACGCGGCAATTGCCGGAGCGTCGGCACGTCTGCGTCCTATCTTGATGACTTCGTTCGCATTGATTATCGGTCTGTTGCCGCTGATGTTCGCTACAGGCGCAGGCGCAAACGGTAACAGGGCATTGGGTACTGGTGCAATAGGCGGTATGCTTATCGGTATGATTCTTCAGGTACTCATCGTTCCGGCGTTGTTCGTGATATTCCAGAAGATTCAGGAGAAGTTCGTTCCGATGAAGTGGAAGGATACTCAGAACGAGGAAGTTGCCGACCAGATTGAGCAATATGTACGTAAATAACCAAACATTGAGAAAAGTTATGAAATACAATAAAATATCAATGGCAGTCATCATTGCGGCAAGTGCCGCAATGATGAGCAGCTGCCACATCTACAAAAAATTCGAATTGCCGGAAGAGGGCATATCGGGAGAGATTGCCGCCGCCCAGAAAGAGGAGGTCGACTCTACGGCTTTAGGCAACATCGAATGGGATGAAATGTTCACCGACCCGCAGTTGCAGGCCTTGATACAGATTGCGCTTGACAAGAATGTGGATTTGGAAAATGCCCGCTTGAACGTAGAAATAGCCAATGCCCAGTTGCTTGGAGCAAAGTTGAGCTATGTGCCACAGATTTCATTGTCGCCGAATGGAGGCACGGCTTCTTACGGCGGCTCGAAAATAACGAGCGACAGTTGGTCGTATCAGATTCCGGCTACCGCCACGTGGCAACTCGACTTGTTCGGAGGACTGCTAAACTCGAAACGTCAGGCTCAGGCATCCGTAAAGCAGACAGAAGCCTACGAGCAGGCCGTGCGCTCGCAAATCATTGCCGGCGTGGCAAACTGCTACTACACTATCGTGATGCTTGAAAAAGAGCTTAAACTCTCGCAGGAAACTGCCGAATTGTGGAAAGAAAGCGTGCAGACAATGAAAGACTTGAAAGAGGCCGGACGCTACAACGAGGTTGCAGTCGTTCAGGCACAGGCCAACTACAACTCGATAATGGCGCAGATTCCACAACTTGAGGACCAGTTGAATCAGGCATACAACTCATTGTCGCTGATGCTTAATTCCGCTCCGCAACGCTGGACTGTCGACACGTCGTACGAGCCGGTATTCCCTGAATATCTTGAAGAAGGCGTGCCTATGAAGTATCTTGCGGCGCGTCCCGACGTGAAGGCGGCAGAGCAGTCGTTTGCGATGGCTTACTATTCGACAAATCTTGCCCGTGCGGCATTCTATCCTAATATCACCATTTCGGCAACCGGCGGGTTCACCAATCTGCTCGGCTCGGTGATAAAGAATCCGGGCGAATGGTTCTACCAGCTTGCGGCTTCGCTTACAGCTCCGCTTTTCCGCAGCCAGAACATCGCGAGCCTCAAGGCGGCAAAGGCGCAACAGCAGCAGTCGCTCAACACGTTTGAATACACTGTGCTCAGCGCAAGCTCAGAAGTGTCGAACAACCTCGTTTCCTTCAATAAGAACCGCGAGCGTGTTAAATTGTTGGAAGAGCAGGTAAAAAATTTGGAAAAAGCTGTGGAATATAATAATGATTTATTAACTTTAGGCACTGCCACCTATTTGGAAGTCCTGACTGCACAACAGTCGCTATTGGCTGCCCAGATGTCGCAGTTGCAGTGCGATTTGTCAATCAGCCAGTCGGCTATCAGCCTCTATCAGGCACTTGGTGGCGGACGTTGATTATTGTGCGACAAACTAAAATAGTATAAAGCCATGATTAGTCCATTAGCATTTGTTGACCCCGGAGCAAAGCTCGGCAACAATATTACAGTACACCCTTTCGCTTTCATCGACAAGGATGTTGAAATAGGCGACAACTGTGAAATAATGCCGTACGCGAGCATTATGCACGGTTCGAGATTGGGCAACGGAATCAAGGTGTTCAACGGCGCTGTTGTAGGTGCCGACCCTCAGGATTTCCGTTGGAAAGGCGAGCATACGTTGTGTAAAATCGGCGATAATGCCATTGTTCGCGAACAGGTAATCATCAACCGCAGTATCCATGAGGAAAAGGCGACAGTGATAGGCGCGAATGTGGTGCTTATGGCAGAAACCCATATCGGACATGACTCCGACATCGCTGAATGGTGCGTGCTTGGAAACGGCTCACAGATTGCCGGTGACGTAAGAATCGGTTTTGCCTCGATTCTTTCAACCGGCGTGAAAGTGAATGCCGGCAGCCGCCTTGGCGACTGGGTGTTCATCAAAGGCGGATGCCGCATATCCGGCAATGTCCCTCCATACGTGATTATGGCACACAATCCGGCCGCATATTACGGCGTAAACGCGATGATTATGCGCGACCGTGCAGAGCGGTTCACTGAAGATGAGATTGACGACATAGCGAAGGCTTACCGTCATATCTACCAATGCAACGTTTCGCTTTTCAATGCCGTGAAGCGCATTCAGGCCGACATAAAGCCGAGCGCACCGCGTGACGCCATACTGAAGTTCATCAGCGAATGCAACAACAAGCTCATTGCATTGCCGAAAGTCGATATGTACGATTAATCAATAATTGTTTTCATAGTAAGCGAGCGGCGGCACGGATTAGTCTGTGTCGCCGCTTTCTTATTGAGCTCCATCATTGGATGAAACATATTCAACGTTGATTCGATGTTATTAGCGGGAACTCTCTTATGTACAAAAAAGCAAGTACCTCTTTTCCCTCCCCGATTAACTTCTTATTATAAATGAGAAAAAGGGGCATCGTTCATTACGACACCCCTCTGTATTGTGGCCTACGCCGATAGACCGTTTTTTCTTTGAATTTTATTCTTCGATGCCTACGACTTCAACATCGAATACCAAAGTCTCGTTAGACTTGATACCTGCATACGGCTGTCCTTGCACGCCATAAGCGAGGTCGCCGGGGATATAGAGAATGTAGTGCGCACCCGGTTTCATCATCTTCAAGCCTTCTCCAAATCCCGGAACTACGCCCGACGGAGAGAATGTGCGGGTCTCGTCGCCGCTGCTGTCGAATTCCTTACCGTCGATGTGCTTGCCAGTGTATTTCACTTTCACACGGTCGGAAGCCTTGATAGTAGTGCCTTCGCCTTCTGCGATGACTTTATAGACCAATCCTGATTCAGTTTTCTTCAGCGACGGATCTTTCTTCATTTCGTTAGCGATGAATGCTTCGCCGGCGTTCTTGTTAGCAATAGCCTCAGGCGACTTTGCAAGACGCTCGTTCTTGATTTTGTCGATAAGGCTCATTACTATTGCCTGTGCCTCTTCTGGAGAACCTACAGAATCGGCAAGGAACGCTTCCTTGAAAGCGGCATACACTTTCTGACGGTCAACGTCAATGCTGTCGCGTTGCTGCAGACTTTCAGTCACACCATAAAGCTGCAAGCCAATCTGCAATCCTTGTATGTAAGCCTTTTGCGAAGTATCGGCAGCAAGAGCGACCTGCATACCCTTAAGAATCTCATTCTTGTCAAGGCCTTTCACGTTGGGATTCGACTGCATCTCGGAACCGATACCGTTACCCCACATTTGACCGAAATAGTATGCCAATGAATCTTCCGGAGTTTCCAGACCCTCATTGGTTACGCCTCCTTTGCAGCTTGCGCCAAGCACCATCAATGCCGCTGCGCCTGCGAGAAATAATTTCTTCATTGTCTTTAGAATATTTTAGTTTGTCTTATTTGATTACTCTTAGAAGTTGCACGTCGAAAATCAACGTCGAGTCAGGTCCAATCAGACCTCCTGCCCCATTCTGCCCATATGCCAAATCCGAAGGAATGTAAAGCCGCCAACTGTCGCCTTCGCGCATCAATTGCAAAGCCTCGACCCATCCGGGAATTACTTGCGTCACACCGAACATAGCCGGTACGCCACGCTCAACAGAACTGTCGAATACAGTACCGTCAATCAACTTACCGGTATAATGTACTTCCACACGGTCGTTAGCCGTAGGATGCGCGCCGTTGCCCGATTCTATAATTTCGTATTGCAATCCACTTTTAGTGACATGTATTCCTTCACGCTTGGCGTTTTCCGCAAGGAAAGCCTCTCCTGCCTGACGGTTGACAGCCGCAGCCTTCTGTGCTTCCGCCTGCATTTCAGCCTCTAATTGCGTGAAAAATTCCTGAACCGTGCGCTTCGCCTCGTCATAGCTCATTTCGGGCTTCACGCCATCGTAAACGGCAGCTACTCCGTTGGCAAAATCAGCGACATTAATTTTTTTTATCCCGGAGCCTTTGAAGTTGTGCCCCATACTCATGCCCAAGGCATAGCTTAATTTATCCATTTATCGAATTGTCTTTTTCGTTTCCAAGTTGCAAAGGTATGTGTTTCTGCATTCTTAAAACAATTTATTCTTGAAAAAATAATTAAAAAGCTCTCGCCTTTCACTATATTTACATAATCTAGGATGCGGCTCGGCAATGCAAATTGAGCAAGCTCTTTGCATTGCTCTCGCCTTTCACTATATTTGCATAAAACAAGAATTAATGAAGAAATACAAAGCATATCTTTTCGATTTCGACTATACGCTCGCCGACTCGTCGCGCGGAATCGTCATGTGCTTCCGCCACGTGCTCGACCTGCACCGCCATGATGGCATATCCGACGAAGAAATAAAGCGCACAATCGGAAAGACTCTCGAAGAATCGTTCTCGATACTGACCGGCATCACCGACCCGGCTACGCTCGCTTCTTACAAAAAAGAATATGTGGCGAAAGCCGACACTTGCATGACTGCCAACACCCGGCTTTTCCCGGAGACAGCCGATGTTTTGCATGCCCTAAAAAAGCGGGATGCAATGATAGGAATCATCTCTACCAAGTTCCGTTACCGCATAATGGATTTGATGGACAGGCATTTTCCTGCCGGGTTCTTGGACATCGTTGTCGGCGGAGAAGACGTGAAAGCGTCGAAACCGTCGCCTGAAGGACTGCTCTACGCAATCAGTAAACTTGGTTGCAATGCCAAAGAGACCTTGTACATCGGCGACAGCACGGTTGACGCGCTGACCGCCGAAGCCGCCGGAGCCGACTTTTTCGGAGTGACGCACGGAGCTACCTCCCCGGAAGAACTCGCCCGCTATCCACACATCCAGATAGCCCCCGACCTCTCCCCGCTCATTTGAGATAGAAACGGTAACCCACAGTGAGACCGATTGTACGGTTCTGCCAACCGGGCATATCCTTGACAGTAGAAGTCAGTCCGAGCGTGTAGCGGGCATCGACGAACACACCCATTCCGCTCTCGTATCCCAAACCGAATACCAACCCGAAATCCACCGGCACCTTGTCGCCGTCCGCAACGGCCAAACCGCCGTCATATTTCAACGGAACGCCCAACTGCGGGCCTGCCTGCAAATTGAAGCCCGTGCAAGGAAAGAATTTCAAAAGCACCGGTATGTCCAAATAATGCTGGCGTACTTTCACTCCGTTTTCAGAAATGTTGCCGGCATCGTCAGTCACATACAGGTCGTCCCAGTCCAACCCGCGCATCGTATAAAGCACCTCGCCCTGCACATCAAGCCATTTATTGATTTGACAGGTTGCGGCCACACCGGCATGAAAGCCCGTAAGACTTGAAGGATTGCCGCCGTAGCTTTCCGGAAAATTCACTTTCGACCAATTCAAACCTGCCTTCGGGGCAACGCTCCACTGCGCGGCCGCCAACATAGCTACAGCAGCCGCCACTATCGACAACACAAAACGTTTCATCGCTTCAAATTTTAAACCTCACATATAAAACGCCCACCTCACAGATTTTATTTTATTAATCAGCAAAGTTTTTTACTGAAATAAAGCATATCCGTCAGGATGATGCCGCCGTCGACTATGGGATGGTCGTAATTGTCGGTGAAGAAGTCTTTTATGCGGTAAGAGTATGTAAAACCGCAACGCTCATAGAACGGCACTGTGGCAGGGCTGTCACCTGTACCGACAATCAGACTACGACAACGACCCACATAGCGGGAAGCCACAAAATCAACCATCATCCTCCCATAACCACGCCGTTGGCATTCCTTCGCCACCGCCAGATTCTTAATCTCCGCCACTTCGCCATCAACTGTCACCACGCACACTGCTACCGCCAGACCGCCGGTTTCCGCCACAAACATATCCCCGCGCTCCAAATAACGGTCAATCATCGACTCTTGCTCATCGGCGAGCAACAGCAAATCAAGATAACACTTCTTGTCCGAGACAATTTCTTTAATCACAACTTCCATCACTACAAAATTAAGCATTACGGGAAAAACGGACAAAAAGCATCTTGCCCGCCAGCAGAAACCGGCAGGCAAGATACCTTGGAACCATATTAACTTAACTAACAAAACCTAATCGACAGGCTTGAACAACACAGCATCTGCCGCCACAATCTTATCTGCACCTTTTTCCGAGATTTCCACATAGCAACCCGGCGACAACTCAAACCGGCCTAACCGAATCCATTCGCCTAAGGTCTGCCCCACTACGGCAACATCGCTGATAGCAACGTTGCAATCCACCGACTTTTCACCATCGTTAACAACGACTGTCATCGCCGTCGTCTCGTCGTCAATCTTGGGAACATACATATAAATGTCATACCTGCCCCTGTCCTTGACAGCCGGCTTGAACTTCATCGAAAACGCTTTACCTTTACGCACATCGCCGACTTTGAAATCAGGGCCGTATGCGCGGTAAGAATCATTATAAGGCTCCCAGTTGCCTATCATTTCCACATATTCGGAATCAAGATTGTCAACTAATATTTCCGGCTCCGTCCCGTCCATCAACGGATTTTTCTCCAGATAAGCCATCAATACGGAGGAATCTACATCCTGCACGTCCACAGAGCCGTCAATCGCGCGGCTCGCGGCAAGTCCTGCCACCTGTCCGAGTACCATAAACACCGGCTCCATACGTATCGAGCCATACGCTATATGCGAAGCGGAAAGGCATACCGGGACAAGCAAATTTTTCACTTCCCCGCGCTTAGGCACAATAGAACGATATGAAATAGAATATGGAGGGAAACCGCCTACCTCCACGTTCCCCTCATTCTTCACCATACCATTGACCACATGGCGGTCGCAGTTATGCGAATCCATCGTGTAAGCAGCCATACCGACAGGGTCACTTACGGTATCGCGTCCCTGGCAATGATGCTGAGTCATAACCACATCGCCGACCATACGGCGCGCCTCGCGCACATAAAGCTGCGGCGACCAATGCCCGTTATCCACATATTCATCCTTAGGATAGCCCCAACGCAGCATCTCTTCACGGATAAACTCCGGGACACGGCTGTCGTGACCGACAAA
Organism: uncultured Porphyromonadaceae bacterium; assembly: GCA_900550025.1. Lineage (GTDB taxonomy): Bacteria > Bacteroidota > Bacteroidia > Bacteroidales > Muribaculaceae > Limisoma > Limisoma gallistercoris. The sequence continues at coordinate 22,506 of URQP01000020.1, forward strand.
ATATAGCAATCCTTTTGTATATTCCTCATGACGCCTGATAATTTCCTGACGTTCCTGATAGCTTGCCTCCGGATAATCCCAGTTCATGCCAATCATATCGGTTGAAAAGCCGTTGATATTGTTTATATCGGTCTTTCCTCCCGGCATACGGCTCATATAAAGCACATCTCCAACCGATTTCCATGGGCTTACCTCCTTAAGACGCAACAATAATTCATAGCGGGTAGAATCATAACCAGCCGGACGAGTTATCGGAATCATATTTTCAGGCTCATTGGTCAATGCTATACGGTAATTATAAGCCTGTACCTTCTTGTCGCCTGTTCCGTTAGGCTTTATCGGCTCGCTGCTTATACCCCACAGCAGCCCGCTCGCCGGATTACCCGGCTCTTTGTAAGGGTCGACACCATCCGGGAACTGATGCCTGTCAAGCATCTGGACACCGTTCAATGTCTCTCCATACACGCTATTACCTTCACGTCCTACAGTATACGAGACACCGGATTCCGCCATCAAATCACCCTCATAGCTGCAATCTATAAACATCTTTGCACCTATGCGCAAATCATCACGCGACCCATCGACCGACACTACATCTATCGACTTTATAACTCCATTTTCCGTATCGGCTTTATCTATATAATAACCATATTCTACGGTCAATCCGGCACGGTCAATATAATAGTTGAAAATATCCTCAGCCACGTGCGGCTCGAATATCCATTGTTCGAATTTTCCGTAATGCGCTCCGACGCGGCGATAGAAATCACGAGCCAGACCGGTCACCACATATTTATTTCCGATATCAGTCAGTCCCAATCCTCCGGAACTCATGCCGCCGGGATGCTTGCCGGGGTCCACCATAATGACCGACTTACCATCCATTTTTGCCGTATATGCCGCAATCACACCCGCAGAAGTAGCGCCGTAGACACATACATCAGCCTCCCGCCGCTCAACGGCAGAAACAGGCAATACGGCACAAGCGCACAGCAATCCGGTCAAAATCGCAATTTTCATCTTTTCACAACTTTAACAGTATTATGTTTTCCTTTAGCTATATACAATCCTCTATTCCATTCCGAAGTATTCACAGTAGCGTCGCCACCTTTGAACATCAGCTTTCCGTCAACCGAATATATCATACAATCGCCCACGATATGCAGTTCGCCGGAGAAACAATGCGGATATACCTCGAAATCTGAAACTTCGGCAACGTCCACTCCTCCGTCAGGCTCGCCCACGATGGCCAGCTCCGGAGCAAGTTCAGGATGCTCGTACGATTCTGTGGCATAGAAACGGCATAACGAATAGCCATCGGAAGTGACCGATATGCGGAATGTGACATTCTCCGCCCCTTCCGCCTTTTTTGCTTTAAGCCAGTCAGTGACATCGAAGCTAAGATACGTGCCTACCTCGGCTTGCGCCACCGTCCGGTCAGAAGAAATCTGTTCGAAAGGATATTCGTCTTTATTGTCCCAGCACAATGTCCCGCCGTAGGTTTCCGTATTCCCTTCCAGCAAAAGATTTTCCATCACGTTTTTGTCCATTTCCTTCAGATAAAGGCGCAACACCGCACGCTCATCCTTTTCGGTAAACACAGCGGTTGCAAAAGTCAGATAAATCTGCCTGCCCCAGCCTTGCCCGCTTTTCAGCTCCAGCAACTCGTCAGCCGTATGACTTTGCTTTTTGAAGTTCTCGTGTGCGAAAGCATCATAAACCGGAGATTCCCTACGTTGGGCAAGCGCAACGCTGAAATTGCCATCCGCAACAGCCTCCCTTCCTTCACTGTCGGTAAACGAAACAATAGAGACCTCATTGCCCACAGCAGCGGCCGGCAATTCAAAAAAGAAAGGATTGATATTGATTTCAACATCTTCCTGCCGCTCTCCTCCGACGCTATACGAAAGCGTATACGGATACATCCCTCCTACAGCCTCGACCTTGCACCACGGCGTCTCACCGTCGAACACTACAATGTCCTTTGCCGACAATGACGCGGTGAACGGCACTTCCACGCCGAGCACACGCGACATCTCGTCCACGAATATCTGCGCCATCTTCTGCTGGATATATTCTCCCTGACCGCGCTTGGGATGCCAACCATACTCCACGCCGTCAATCCACTCCCTGTCCGCGCAATACTGCAAGCTCGGCTGACGACCGTCGACAAGCACGTCTTTCGTGAAACCGATTTTTTCGTCGAATTTCACCAACGGCAAATCCCATTTTTCAGCCAATTCGCGGATTGCCGGATTGAATTTGGTGCGGGAATCGTGCCAATGAGTGCAAAGCACAATCACGGCAGGCTTTCCTGATTCCGTACCGTAGTATTTCGATTCCGGATTATCTTTCAGATTATAGCAATCATCCTTGTAACGGCGAATCACATAATCGTATGCCACAGCATAATTCTGCGTCGGCATAGAATAATCGTTGTAATCATCCTCCAGTACCGTCTCGTCGGCCACGTTCTGGTTGTGCACATGGTCGATTACCAATATGTCGGTATTTTCCAGTTCTTCAAACGTATAGAACGTGTTTGCCGCCATCCGGTTGGCCGTATGGTATATAGCCTCGCCCGAAACAGCCTTGTTGATTGGAGTAGCCCCTAATTGGGCGCACCCGAGTTCGAACCATCCGTTCTCACGCACTGCAAACGACGCTCCGGTAAGCATTATCGTCAAACCGTCGTCATCCGCGTCTTGTGCCGCACATGGAACAATAGCGGCCATCGCCGCCATCGCGGTAATCATATATTTTATAAAGTTTTTCATTTTCTGTCGTCTTTAATTTTAATGTTCACTGATTTCCTGACATCGGAAGAAGAAGCAGCGGCGTGGATTGTAAACGTGTCCTCCTCAACAGTCCATTGTCTTGCGGCATCATCATAGAACGCCAACGACGACACCGGTATTTCCACTTCAACTTTACCCTTCTCTCCTGATTTCACATATACTTTTCCAAAGCCTTTCAGCTCTTTTACCGGGCGCATGACAGACGGATTCTTCTGCGACACATAAATCTGCACAGTTTCCGCGCCATCGACATCACCGGTATTTTCCACCTCGACCGTTACTTTTATAGTATCGTCCGTAGAATATTCCTTCTTGTCGGTTGCAAGATTATCGTATTCAAATTCAGTGTACGACAACCCGAACCCGAACGGAAACAAAGGTACTATTTTCTTCGTGTCGAACCAACGGTAACCTACCAATATATCATCTTTGTAGTACACTTGCCCGTCGACACCCGGATACGACTCCTCACCGAAATAATGGGCAGAATTATCCTCCAATTTCACAGGATAAGAGAACGGCAGTTTTCCCGATGGATTAACAGCGCCTGAAATGACATTGGCCGTAGCCGTCCCCGCGTACGAGCCCAGATACCACGATTGCATCACCGCCCGCACTTCATCTATCCACGGCATCTCGACAGCATTACCGCTTACAATCACCACCGCCATATTAGGGTTGACCTCGAGTAAATCCTCTATCAGCCTGTCCTGCCCGAAAGGCAAATGATAAAAACGCCGGTCATCGCCTTCGCAATCCTGTGTGAAATTCTTGTTCAACCCGCCGATAAACAATACCACATCGGCACGCGCCGCCAGCTCCAAGGCCGCAGTACGCAGCGAATCGGCATCGTATGGCGACGGCATTTCATAACTATAATTCGGCTCGCCGGAAGCATATCCCAATGAAAATTCCACAGCATCGCCATACATATCGCGCAAACCCTGCAACGGAGAAATCTCCACTTTCGGCTTCAATTCCGAGGAACCGCCGCCCTGTGTGAGCTTTTTCACGGCATTTTCTCCAATCACAGCAATCTTTTTATACCTGCCCGGAACTATAGGAAAGAACTTCTTGTCATTTTTCAGCAATACAATGCCTTCTTCCGCCACCCTTTGCGCCACACGGGCATGCTCCTCTGTCTGGAACGAGCCGTACGGACGGAAACGGTTCATATTCGTACGGAAAGTCAACCGCAAGATACGCCGAATTTTATCGTCGAGCACGGATTCAGGAATCTCGCCATCCTTGATTTTCCGTTTCAACGGTTCTGCCATATAATAATTATCATAAGCAGAACTTACGCCCCACGTCAGCCCATTTGTCCACGAGCCCATTTCCATATCCAATCCATACATGGCAGCCTGATAAGTGTCGTGGGCAGACCCCCAGTCGGTAATCATCACACCGTCAAATCCCCATTCTTCCTTAAGGATACGGTTGATTAATGTGTCATTATGCGAACAGAACTGATTCTTATATTTATTGTAAGAACCCATCACTGCCCATACACCGCCTTTCTGCACACCCGCTTTAAAAGCCGGAAGATAAATCTCGTTAAGGGCACGCTCACTGACATTGACATTGATATGGTCACGGTCTTTTTCCTGATTGTTCAGGACAAAATGCTTCATGCACGCGGCCACGCCGTTGCACTTCTCCAACAGCTTCAAGGAATACTTCGGCATCTCACCAACCAAATACGTGGAAATCAACCGCAAGAAACCGGACAACCACAACAATACGGCTGAATAGTGCGGCTATCGCCGCAGGTTATGGGTTGGTTAGAGGTTATGCAGCTTCGCTACTGGTTAAGGGTTACAGGTCTGAGGCTATAACCTGTACCGGCAGCGAAGCTGACCCGCCCGGTGTCTCCCTCTGTTTGCGCAGCAAATAGGGGAGTGGCACAACGTGCCGAGGGGGTTGCCGAATCACTGCAGAGCAGTGAAACCTACACCATCCCACACTTTTGCTTTCACCGTAA
>URQP01000021.1 GCA_900550025.1 uncultured Porphyromonadaceae bacterium
TCCGCGTATGGTTAATGTTTTCACATTTTGTTGCCGATAAATTTAAAAAATTATCCTAACTTTGACGATTATGGGCAATATGTGTGCGGAAATGAAGGAAAAAATGACTTTTTGTGCGGGAATCGTCGTTGAAAATCCGGCAATACAAATTGAACAAGTTCTTTGTATTGCTCTCGACTTTCACTACATTTGCACGATTTTTCCAAAAGGGCATATATGAAATACAAGGACGAAGAAGACAAATGCTACGGCATAGCCGGAATGGCCATAGGGATGGCCGTATGCAACGGGGAAGATTTGCTATACCGCCTTGACATCGACGACGAGACGAACGGATACATCACCTTCACCTCCGATTACTATTACAACGGCAATCCGGCACTGCCTGCAAAAGAATCGTGGGAACTCACGCTACGGCATTACCAAATGACCGTAGGCATGCTTGTCGCCAATATGATGTGCCGTTCGATGAAAGACAAACGGCTGTCGTTACACAACGCTAAAAAATCGCTGTTCAAATCAATCGCGGAAGAAGGGAAACGTGTCTGCCAATTGGAAGAAGACGAAATCAGCCGCCTGTTCGAAGACACTTTCAACTATATGGAACGCGTGTTTACCGACAATTCCGTACGCACAATGGCAAAAGGATTGGCAACAAAGCTCCAAGAATTAAGAACCCTTACCAATCCTGAAATAAAAGAACTTCTCGGAATGATTAAAAATTAATCATTGAGACTTTCTATAAACGCTACCATCTTGATAGCCGCCTCGGCCGCCTCGGCACCCTTATTGCAAAGTTTCCCGCCGGCACGGTCAAGAGCCTGCTGCTCGTCGTCGGTGGTAAGAACCCCGAAAATCACAGGCACATCGCCCAACGTGTTGAGGTCGGTCACTCCCTGCGTGACGCTTTGACAAACATAGTCGAAATGCGGCGTACCGCCCTTAATCACGCAGCCTAAGACGATTACCGCGTCGACATCCGTATCGTTAATCATACACGCTGCCCCGAATGTAAGCTCGACACTGCCCGGCACGTGGCGCACTATTATGTTGCCTTTCGGGTAGCCTTCGCGCTTGAACACATCCAATGCCCCTTGCAGCAACGCTTCAGTAATATGGCTGTTCCATTCGGCCACCACGATACCGACTCTCAAATCTTCCACTTTAGGCAAAATCGCCGTTTTTTTGTTCTCCGCTCTCAATTCTGTCGACATAATCTATATTGATTTACTGTTATCTATCTGTCACAAAATTACGCATAAGACTCAACCCCTGCAAATGGCCGCACAAATTTATCAAAAACGAAACAAAGGTAACCACCCGCCCGAGGAAGTAACAGACTGGCTGCTAATCAGCCTTTTCTCCGTATGCGAGGTCGCCGGCATCGCCCAGACCGGGAACGATGTACTTATGTCCGTTTATGGCATCATCCACCGCAGCCACCCAAAGCGTAGTATCTTCCGGGAACTTGTTGCGTATATAGTCGATTGCCTGACGCGACGCTATCACAGAAACAAGATGCACCTTCGAAGGGTGCCCCTTAGTCAGCAACGCTTCGTAGGCTAATTCCATCGAAGAGCCTGTGGCAAGCATCGGGTCGCAGATTATCAAAGTCTTATCGTCGATACGCGGGGCTGCTATATACTCAATATGTATGCGGAAATCGTTGTCGCTGACATATTTGCGATAGGCCGAAACAAACGCATTCTCGGCATGGTCGAAAAAATCGTGCATTCCTTGGTGCAACGGCAGACCGGCACGCAGGATGGTGGCAAGTACCACCGTCTCGCCAAGCACCCGGCTCCGTGCCGTTCCAAGGCATGTCGTGGTATCCACCTCATTATATTCGAGAGTCTTTGAAATCTCGTAGGCCATTATCCCCCCTATCCGCTTGATATTTGTGCGGAAGCGCATCATGTCTTTCTGGATGTTCTCGTCTCTCAACTCCATCATATATTGATTGACGAGAGAGTTCTGTTCTGCAAAATTTATAACCTTCATATACTGGATTTTGATAATATTTCTTTTGTTTTTTCCCGGTCGGCGGCAAGTTGGGCCTTCAATTCGTCAAACGAACCCATCTTACGCTCGTCACGCAACCTGTCGACAAACTCTACGGCTATTTGCTGTCCATAAAGATTTCCCGAGAAACCGAAAATATTGACCTCTATACTGCGGCATCCGTTGTCGCCAAGAGTAGGACGGTTGCCTATATTAAGCATCCCTTGCTCTACCATCCCTCCCGGCAAATATACAACGACGGCATAAACACCGTTATGGGGAACTGCCAAATCCTGACCGACGGAAATATTTGCGGTAGGAAAACCTATTTTCCTTCCGTTCTCCAGCCCGCCGACCACCGTACCCGACAGTCTGTAACGTCTGCCCAGCATTTCAGCGGCCGACCGCACATCACCAACAGCGAGCCGGGAGCGTATCTCCGACGAACTTATTTTAACGCCTCCCGGATTGAATTCATTACATCTTACCACTTCCACGCCAACTTCTTTTCCGTACTTCACATAATCCTCAAAAGTATCGCTACGGCTGCTGCCGAATTTATTGTCATATCCGGTCAGCAACATACGGACGCTGTAATGACGGTGGATAAAATCCAAGAACTGCCCGGCAGTCATCCTCGACATATCTTCCGTGAAATCCAAGGCCACCACATAATCTATGCCCATGCTTTCGATTGCGGCCAGACGGTCGTCCAATCCCATCAGCAACTGCTGCCTGAAATCCTTCCTCACCACGCACAGCGGATGGCGCCTGAACGTTATTGCCACAGTGTTCAATCCTCTTTCCCTTGCTTTTGCGACAAGTTGCGACAAAACAAAGCGGTGTCCCCTATGCACACCGTCGAACACGCCTATGGTAGCTGCCACAGGCTCTTTTATCTGTCCGTCATTAAGCAATACAGGCATCTGCGGGTTTACAATTTAAATGCGTCCATAAACTCTGTTCCGGGAGCTACCAGACACGTACGGAAGCCTAATGACTCCGCAGCATCCAAATTTGTCCGGGAATCATCGAAAAAGACCGTTTCTTCCGGCTTTATATTGAATTTTCTGACAGCATTCTTGAAAATCTGCGGATCAGGCTTTGCGCAAAGTTCCTCGAAAGACACGCATATACCGTCGAAATAATCCTCCCTGCATAAACCGTCTTTCTCAAACTCATCCTTGATTTTGCTGCCGAACATTATCGGATTAGTATTCGACAGCATATATATCTTAAACCTTTTCCTTAATTCTTGCAATGCCCTCAACCGCGCGACCGGTATGCCGATAAGGAATTTATTGAAAGCCTCGTCCAATTCCGCATCCGTAACATTCTTTTTTATGCGGCCACGCATCTCTTTACGGAATTCTTCCGGCGAAATCTTCCCTTCCTCAAGCAAAAGGAACGGACCCGACTGGCAATAAAGCCCAAGCATCTCGTCAGCCCCTTCCATACCGAGCGATGTGAGCGCCTCCACACAGTTCTCACGGCGGATATCCATAATCACGCCGCCAAGATCAAACATCAGATTGCGTATACCGTCAAAATCAATCTTTTCCATTCTCATTCTTGCCTATAAAGAGTCATTACTGTCTTTTCCGCAAGATTATCCGCTGAAATATTCTTGTCTAAAACCATAGAACCGTTACCTGTGTCGGCAAGCGTCCATGAGCCTGACAATTCCTCGCAGGTCTTTTGGAATATGATTATCTGTCCGCTTACCAAATAAGAAAATGTTCCCGTCTCAACAGTTCCGTCGGAATGCACAAAGCCATAAGAGCCAGTTGCCGATGTCTTAAATTCCATTGTAACATCCACTGTTTCGAAATCCGTTACATTTGTTTCCAACTGTCCTTCCCACACAGTGTGCGACAACACGGGGAAACTATAATTCTCTACATTGTCATTGCCGTCACAAGCCACTGCAAAAAGCGACAAAAGCAATGACAAAGCATATAATCCGACATTCTTCAACATATAAGCTATAATTTGATTACCAGTTGCAAAGTTACAATAAATTCCACAATCCATTAAAATCATCCACACTCGGCTGACAGCAAAAAGAGAGATATGCCGGTTGCGGCATATCTCTCCATTATAGAGGTGAAAATGTTTGTCAAAGCACTTCTTCCACCGGAGTATATGGCAGATTCCACGCCTCTGCCACGCCTTTATATACGACTTTTCCGCCGACAATGTTCAAACCTTCGCACAACTCCGCACTTTCCTTGCAAGCCCGGCGCCATCCCTTATCAGCAAGCTGCAAAGCATACGGTATGGTAGCATTGGTCAAAGCAAAAGTCGATGTGCGGGCCACAGCACCCGGGATATTTGCGACAGCATAATGTACTATGCCGTCAACCTCATATACAGGATCCTGATGGGTCGTAGGATGAGATGTCTCGAAACATCCGCCTTGGTCGATTGCCACGTCTACCATCACCGAACCTTTCTTCATCAATTTCAACATGTCGCGGGTCACCAGTTTCGGAGCCTTTGCACCCGGAATAAGCACAGAACCAATGACAAGATCGGATTCAGCAAGTTCCTGACGGATATTATACTCATTGGAATAAAGCGTCTTCACGTTCTTCGGCATCACATCCGCAAGATAAGCAAGACGCGGCAAAGAGATGTCGGCTATCGTCACATCCGCACCAATACCGGCGGCAGTAATAGCGGCGGCTGTTCCTACCACACCTGCCCCGATTACAAACACTTTAGCCGGCTTGACACCCGGAACACCCCCGAGCAGCACACCTTTGCCGCCGTGCGGGCGTTCGAGGAAATACATACCCTCCTGCACAGACATTCTTCCAGCCACTTCCGACATAGGAGTAAGCAACGGCAAAGAGCGGTCGGCGCGGCGTACCGTCTCGTAAGCGAGACATACGGCACCGCTCTCAATCATAGCCTTAGTCAACGGCTCACTGCTTGCAAAATGCAAATAAGTGAACAATAGTTGATCTTTACGAACAAGTTTGTATTCCGGCTCGATAGGCTCTTTCACCTTGATTATCATCTCCGCCTTCGCATAGACTTCCTCGATTGTAGGTATCATCTGCGCGCCTACAGATACATAATCTTCGTCCGAGAATCCGCTGCCTTCACCGGCCGTCTTCTGCACAAGCACGGTATGTCCGTGTTTTACCAACTCGTGAACACCGGCAGGAGTCATCGCTACGCGGTTCTCATTGTTCTTGATTTCTTTTGGAATTCCAATTATCATAGTTTAAGATTTTAATATGGTGTTTATAATATGGTTTGTAAACTCTACTTTAGTAAAAACGCCGCTCCATACGAAAGCCACATAAGCACTAACAATATATACGTTATTTCTTTCCTGACCGGATAGCATTTGTATGCTAAAAATCCGCAGAGCACAATATATATCGGGAACAAATACGCAAGAAGCAGATAGTTCTCATGGGTATCATCCGCCATAAAGTCGAAATCAGTCATATATACCGGCCAAATCAGCACGGGAAGGATACTAACCGTAACTGTTAAAATCATCCACCACGGTACTTTAAGGCGTGAAGACGTTTCTTTTCGCTGGCTTGGAATGTGTTTTATCATATAATTGGAGTATTACCCTACAAATATACTCACTTTTCGTTTCCGCAAAAACAAAACGGCATTATTTTTAAAATTATTTTCATTTAGCGAGATTATGGCTTACTGCCATGATATTACGCATCAGCCCTGAATATTTCGCACGCTTGACGGCAGAGCCTTTGAACAGACGGCGGAAACCTTCCTCGGTGAGCCGGGAAAGAGAATCATACGACATTGCAAGGAATTCCGGCGAAGGCAAGAATTCCATTGTCTTTGACGGCCGGGCAAAGCGGTTGTGCGGACACGCTTTCTGGCATTCGTCGCATCCATAGACCCGGTTGCCTAACACGGCAGCCTTTTCCAACGTAAAATCCCCACGGTATTCGATTGTAATGCACGAAATGCAACGGCGTGCGTCCAATGCGCCATAATCTCCGGGCAAGGCTGCTGCCGGACAAGCGTCTACACAAAGGCGGCAATCTCCGCAGGATGCCCCGCACGGCTTGTCAGGCTCGACTTGCAAATCCGTGACAATCTCCCCAAGAAAGAAATACGAGCCCCTGCCTGGCAATATCAACTGATTGTTGCGCCCGACAAACCCGATGCCCGCCTGCTGGGCCCAATAACGCTCCCTTACCGGGGCTGTATCTACACAAACCCGGCACGAAGCGTCCCATCTCTCAGTAATAAATGCGGCGACATCACGCAATTTCGTCTTGACAACATCGTGATAATCCTTCCCATAGGCATAATAAGCAAATTGCGGGGCATCATCCGGCTGGAACTGTGACGGATAGTAATTAAGAGCAAATGAAATAACCGTCCGTGCGCCGTCGAGCAACAGACGAGGGTCATCGCGCACATCGGAATAGCGGTCCAGATAATCCATGCAAAAGTGCTTGCCCTCTGCTATCCACCGGCGATATTCACCGGCAGCGGCTGCATCGGCAGGAAGCGCCCCGGCAAATCCGCAAGCATCGAATCCGCACTCCGAAGCATATTCCCTAATCTCCTCCTTTATCCCGCACATAATCACATCGGGATTGGAAGGAAGCGGTAGCCCTCGTCACGCAGCCAGTCTATTGCCCGCGGCAAGGCATAACGCAGATTGCGCTCGGCTTTCAGCGAATCGTGGAACACGATTATCGAACCGTTGCGCACATAGCGCTTCACATTATCCAGCACCTGCTCGCCATTGCGCTTCTTGCTGTAGTCGCGCGTCACAAGGTCGTACATCACTATCCGCATATTGTCCTTAATCTCCGCCGCCTGTTTCCAACGGATAATGCCGTGCGGCGGACGGAACAACGGACTGTCGATAAGCGCGTGCGCCTCCTTTATGTCGGCGATATAACGCTTCCGCGGGACAATCGAGCCCTGAAGATGGTGCATAGTGTGGTTTCCCACACTATGCCCCCGCCTCTGTATTTCGTCGAGCAATTCAGGATGCCTCCTCACATTGTCGCCTACAAGAAAGAATGTAGCCTTTATCCCATAGCCGTCGAGCAAATCGAGCACCCACGGCGTGACCTCCGGAATAGGACCGTCGTCAAACGTAAGGAACACGGCTTTTTCCTTCATCGGTATCCTCCATACCGTTTCCGGAAAAAGCATCCGGTAAAGCAAGGGAGGCTGTTCGATAAACATAACCGCTTACGTTATTGAATGTCATCTTTAGGATAGCGCGCAATCAGACGGTTTATGTCAACTCCTTCCGCCTCAAGCTTAGCCACCATAGCCTCCATATTGTCGGGATTGTACATATTATAAAGCTGCAACAGCTCCATTATGTAATACACATCCGCATACATGTCGGACGATGACAACAGATTATACTGCGACGGCGTAAGCGTCTGGAAGAATCTTGCATATTGCCCATACCGCAACAATTCCGATTCAACAATCTTATTGGCGCGAGCCGTATCGTTCTTATTGCCTGTAATTTCACCAAGCGTATATAGTATGCGGCTTATGCGCTCTCCCATCTGCAATGCGTATGGCGAAGCGTAATCCGGCAATTTTGTCTGTATCAGGTCAATAATATTACGGGCCTTTACAAAACGGTCGTTCATATATCGCTCAGCCTCGGCATATTCCGGAGAACCCTTAGCCAGCACTTTGCCGCCGATAGTGTCCGTCATAAGCGATTGTGCCTGCATTCCCTCTATGACAAGCTCGAAAGCGAGGTCTGCCATCGTGGTACGCGTGGTGGTCACCATACGGCGGACAGTCTCGTCAAGATACGGATAATCGTCGGGCGTAGCCTTGTCCAATCCTCCCCAACGGAACTTCTCCGTAATATTCTTATAAGCCACATCCGTATTCACAGCGAAATTAGAGCCGTCGAAGCCATAGCGTATCGGCATTACCTCGTATGCCATACCGGTCGAGGCCATATACGGCATCAATCCGTCATAATACTTGTCGGGCACGGTCATCGCGAAATAAATCGGACGATTCCATCCCTGACGGATTATCGAAGATATAATATCGATGCTCATCACCTTGCTTGAGCTCATGCCTCCGTCGCCCAATGTATATTTATCATGGAGCATATTGAAATCGATATAATCCTCTATTTGCGACGCCTTGTCTGCCGGGACTATTCCGTTCTTCACCACCGCAGCCTTATCGACTTTTTCATACATCATCGGATATTTGAATTCAGGAAGCCCCCAAGCATTATTGGTGCAATTACCGGAATAGAACTCCGCAAGAGCCTTCTCTACCGGAATCATCATCGTCGTATCGGGATTTATGAAATAGTTGAATTGCCGCTGGTCGTAGGCAAAAGCATCCTTAGGCGCAACCATGGGCAAAGCCTCCGACTCGTAGTACGGACGGCGCATCTGGTTGATGTACCAGTCGGTTGAAAGATACGAAAGATTGACAACACGCACGTCCGTACGCCAACCTTCCACTTCCTGCGCATACCACAGCGGGAATGTGTCGTTGTCGCCGTTAGTGAATATTATGCCGTTCTCTCCCACGCTCGACAGGTAGTTCATACCGAAGTCGCGCGCCGCATAGCGTCCGGAGCGGTCGTGGTCGTCCCACGTCTGGCTGACCATCTGCAAAGGAACGGCAAGCCCCACAAGCACGGAGATGGCGATGAACACGTTGTTCAAATCTTTCTTCTCTTCCGGCTTCTTGTTCTCGCTCATCTTCTTATGAGCCGCGCACAGCAACCTCCACAATCCGGCAACACCCATGCCAATCCAGATGGCAAACGCATAGAAAGAGCCTGCATACGCATAATCGCGCTCACGAGGCTGCCCCGGCGTCTGGTTCAGGTAAAGCACTATGGCAATGCCTGTCATAAAGAACAGGAAGAACACCACCCAGAACTGCTCTATGCCGCGCTTTCCCTTATATGCTTGCCACAACAGACCGATAACGCCAAGCAGCAGAGGAAGCATATAGTACACATTATGCCCTGCATTGCCTTTACCATAATCGTCAGGCAAAAGCGACTGGTCGCCAAGACGCGGATTGTCGATGAACGGAATGCCGCTTATCCAGTTGCCGTGGGTGATTTCGCCCTGCCCCTGTATGTCGTTCTGCCGTCCGGCAAAGTTCCACAAGAAATAACGCCAGTACATAAAGTTCAGCTGGTAGCTGAAGAAATAGCGCAGATTCTCGCCGAAAGTCGGCTTCGTCTTCATTTCGCTATATATCTTGTTGCCGTTCTCGTCGACAAGCACAGTCGCGTCAACCTGATTGCCCTTTATCCCTCCAAGCCAGTCGCTGTAATCGTTGGCCGACATTGAAGAATAAAGACGAGGGAACAGCATATTCATCTCCGGTGAATATTCGTAATCGTAGTTTCTGCCAATCATCTTATACCTGTCGGGGTCGTCAGGATTCTGCTTCACCTCCTTCCTGTAGATGGGTTTGCCGAATTTCTTGACAGGCAACTGCGAATCACCCTTCATCTCATAGAGAATAGGAGCGCTATATACAGGACCGTAGAGCAAAGGAGTCTTTCCATATTGCTCACGGCCGAGGTAGTCGGCAAGGGCAAACACATTGTCGGGCGAGTTCTGGTCCATCGGAGTCTGTGCGTTGGAACGGATAAGAATCAGCGCATACGACGAATACCCCACAAATATAACAGCAACACTCAGTACAGTATTGTATAATATGCGCACCGGCAGCTCCTTGCAGAAACGGAACAGATAAACAGCCAAGGCAATGGTAAGAATGACCGCAATCCACACGCCGTCGCCGATAAAGAACATGCCCGAAGCCACGATGCTGAGGAAAAACGACAGCTTCATACCGGCAACACTCTTCTGGCGGTTGAACTCATAAATGGCCCAAATGAAAATCAACGACAGAATGACAGCGTATGCAAGCACTCCGGAATTGAAACTGAATCCCATACCGTTGACAAACATCAGCTCGAAATATTGGGCAATCTCGACGAATCCCGGAACCAACCCATAAAGAATCAGCACGATTATGGCAAACGAGACGCACAATGCCAAGAGCGAGCCTTTTACGTTGATATTCTTGAATTTACGGTAATATATCACAAGCACAATCGCCGGGATGCACAACAAGTTGAGCAAATGGACGGCTATCGAAACGCCGATAGTGTAGGCTATGGCTATCAGATAGCGGTCGGAGTGCGGGTTGTCGCAGCGGTTCTCCCATTTCAGGATAAGCCAGAAAATCAAGGCCGTACAGAACGACGAGAACGCATACACCTCGCCCTCGACAGCCGAGAACCAGAAAGTGTCGCTCCATGTGTAGGCAAGCGCCCCTGCCACACCGCTTCCGAAGATTATGGCGAGCTGCTGCCACGAGAACTCATCGGCATCGTCCTTCACCAACAACCGGCGGACAAGATGTGTTATGGTCCAGAACAGCAACAGGATAGTGGCCGCGCTAAGCAATGCCGACATCACATTGACACAAACTGCCACGGTCGACGGGTCGGAAGAGAAGTTGATGAAGAACCGGGCGGCAAGCATAAATATAGGGTTGCCGGGCGGATGCCCCACTTCCAGTTTGTATCCTTGTGAAATAAACTCGCCGCAATCCCAGAAACTTGCGGTCGGCTCGATAGTCATCAGATAGGTGAATGCCGCTACGGCGAACATCAGCCAGCCTATCGAGTTGTTTAAAAGATTGTATTTTTTCATCCGTCAGATATATGTTTATCTTGCTTAACAACCTGCAAAGATAGTCACTTGCCTCTGTTTGCAAGCAAAACCGTCACTTAAAAGCCGTTAATTTAACGCATTTTCTTAGCGGATAAAGCATCGAACACCGCCACATCTATGATTCACTTAGTTTTTCCCTACCGAGAACGTGTGGAAACCACCAGAGAAACCGTACCTTACAGACAGCCCGAACTGGTCGCAAATCGACTTCACGATGGCAAGCCCCAGGCCGCTCGACTCGTTACGGCGGTGCTTGCCCTGCGCAAAGCGCTGGAATACTGTCTCGGCATCCAACGGCTCATCTGCCGGCCCATTGGATATGCTGAAACAATCTTCACTCAACGATATGATGATTTTTCCGCCGTCGCTGTGCACAAACGCGTTTTTCAGCAGATTAGCCACAAGCGTGGCGGCAAGCTGGCTGTTGATGTCGCAATGGAAATCTCCTTCAGGCGAATATTCCAACGTAATTTCCTTATAAGAATAAATAGACCGGTAATCGTCTATCATCCCGTCGATTATGCCGCGGAACGACAAATTCTTCTCCGTCTCCGGGAATTGTCCGCTGTCAATCCGCGAGAGCAGCAGCATCGACTTGTTGAGCTTCTGCAAATTGCCGAGCGAATCAAGCACTTTAGCCGCCGCCTCCATCTGCTGCGGGCTGAGCGTCTCGTCTTCCATAAGCATCTCCATCCGGTTGATGCAGATGGCAATCGGTGTCTGCAATTCGTGCGAGGCATTGCCTGTGAACTGCCTCTGCTGCTCGTAAATCTGCTCGTTGCGGCGCATCGTACGCACCGCCACATCATTCAGCCTTGCGAATTCCGTTATGTCGGTAGGGTTGTCAAGCGGCTTGTTTGCCTGCCCTATCTTGTAGGTGTCAAGCCATCCGATAAGCACATAGAAAGGCCTCATGCAACGGTAGAACACCGTCACATAAATCACTATCGAAACGACCATCATCAATGCATACAGGGAAATCGTCCACCACACAAGCGATTCGCCGACATTTTCTTTCTCGAAAGAAGGTGTGGCGGCAGTGAGCTGGTAATATTGACCGTTACGGTCG
This sequence comes from uncultured Porphyromonadaceae bacterium, assembly GCA_900550025.1. Taxonomy (GTDB): domain Bacteria; phylum Bacteroidota; class Bacteroidia; order Bacteroidales; family Muribaculaceae; genus Limisoma; species Limisoma gallistercoris. The sequence goes on from URQP01000021.1 coordinate 11,803, forward strand.
TAGAATATGGTTTTCATCACACGCGAAGCCACATGGTCGTCGATACGGTAAATGTACATCACTTTGTCCTCGAAGCGGACTTGCGGCAATTCGTCAGCGACTTCCTCCGATATTTTCAACAGTTCATACTGTCCGGTCACATCATCGGCCGACAAGGGAATAGGCTCTCCGCTAAGAAAGCGCACGATTAGCTGTTCCGAGAACTCGGAAAGTATATCGTCGATTTCATCATTGATGACCTTCGTCATTCCGAAATAAAAAAATACAGCCCAGCAAACCATTATGACTGCCATTCCCACCGAAGCGCGCAATATGACCTTGTAAATCAGCTTCATTCCTCTGCCTGTTCTTCCATTTTATATCCCAAACCGTAAACCGACTTTATTTCTACTCCCGCGCCCGCATCGTTCAACTTCTTTCGTAGATTCTTGATGTGCGCATATATGAAGTCGAAATTATCGGCCATATCGATATGGTCGCCCCAGACCGATTCGGCAAGCGTCAATTTATTGATAAGCCTCCCGCGGCGGTTGACGAAATATTCCAGTATGTCGTATTCCTTACGGCTCAAATCGAGCAACCGCCCGGCAGCCGACACCTCGCGCGTGTCGGGACGGATTTCAAGATTGCCTATCCTCACTGTTGTGTCGCCGCCGTGATTGCGCCGCCGCGCCACGCTGCGTATGCGAGCCGACAGCTCGGCGAGATGGAAAGGTTTGGCAAGATAGTCGTCGGCTCCGAGGTCGAGACCGCTTATCTTGTCGTCGATGGCGTCCTTCGCAGAAATGATTATCACGCTTTCACCGCGTCCTTCATCCTTGATTTTTCTGAGGATGTCCAATCCGTTGCCGTCAGGCAGCATGATGTCGAGCAGCACGCAGTCGTAGGAATACGCCTCCAGCTTCCCGATAGCCGATGAAACGTCGGCTGCCGTCTCCACCACGAAACGATCCTTCTGCAGCGATTCCCTGACCACTTCCCTCAACTGCCTCTCGTCCTCCACAACAAGTATCTTCATATCATCCGTTTTTGACAAATATACGAATAGATTCTGAAGAAAACCTGAAAAACAATCAAAGTTTCTCCATATCATTCAACAGACGGACTTCATTCACGACGACATAGGCAAGCTCGTCAACTCCCATAAGCAATCCAACGGACATATATGCCAGCAATGACTGCGTGGTCTGTTCTTTTCCCCAGTCAGTATTATAGTATTCTTAATACGAGCAGAATAAGAATAAAAATATTGTTCAAATTTTGTATTATGCTACAAAAACATTATGTCCGTACAGCATAATAATAGGGTACCATTAATGTCCTCTAATGAAAAACCAGTTAATTGAAAGTTCTTAATATAGCATTTATCAGCCTTTGTAGGGCTCGATGTGGATGTTGACGATAGCCGACCGTCCGTATTTCTCCTTCAGGGCAAGCTCCACGTTGTTAGCGATGTCGTGGGCTTCGACGATTGTGAGCGAAGGGTCAACCTTGATGTGGAAATCCATTATATAGATGTTGCCGTTCTTACGGGTGCGCAGATGGTGGAACGCACGCACGCCATCTACACCGTGGATGACCTCGCCTATTTCCGAATTGACAGCATCGGGCAACGACACTTCAAGCAGTTCCTTCACAGACGGCGCGGCAAGACGCCACCCTACCATAAAGATAAACACGCTTACTATCAACGCCGCCACAGGGTCGAGAATGCGCCATCCCTCTCCCAAGAACATTGCGCAGCCGATGCCTACAAGCACCGCTATGCTTGAAAATGCGTCGCTGCGGTGATGCCATGCGTTGGCCACCAGTGCCGTACTGTTGATTTGCTCGCCGGCTATGCGCGTGTATTGAAAAAGCCATTCTTTAGTGGCAATGGACACAATCGCCATCACAAAAGCTATCATTCCCGGTTCGGGAAGCACCTTACCGTTGACCGCATCCCATATCGACGAAGCGCTCGACACGAACAGTCCTGCCGCAACCACCATCAGCGCAAAGCTGATAAGCATCGTGGCAAAAGTCTCGAACTTGCCATGCCCGTAGCGAAAACTTTCGTTCTCCCCACGTGAGGACACCCCGATAAAAACGAGTACGATTATGTCGGTTATGAAATCGGAAATGGAGTGCACTCCATCAGCTATCATTGCGCCGGAATGTCCGACAATCCCGGCTATCACCTTTGCCAACGACAATACTGCATTGACAACAAACCCCACCCACGTCACCTTCTTGGCACGGGCGGCACGCTGCTGCGCCTCCTCGTCAGCCTCGACAAGAACGGTATTTTTACTCTTCATATCGCGTAACTATTTAATGACGTGGCAAAGATACAGCAAATCGAGAACAGAACAATCAAGCTTGCTTGAAATTGTTATGCCGAGATGCAGCGTATCATATCAAAATATACTATCTTTGTGACAGGTACTTAAAATTTACCACTATGAAACGGTCAATGATTTCCTTGCTCCTGCTGCTGACACTTTGCACCGGCAGCGCGCTTGCGCAAAATTTCGGCACAAGCAGCGACAAAGTATACACAGCTGTCGAGCAGATGCCGCAGTTTCCCGGCGGCGATTCAAAACTGATGAAATACATATCCGAGAACATCAAATACCCTGAAACGGACGAATGCGTTGACGGGCAAGTAATCGTGCAATTTGTAGTGACTAAAACAGGAGAAATCGGAGATGTGAAAATTGTCAGGCACTTGCATCCGATGTTCGACGAAGAGGCGGTGCGCGTAGTGAAATCGCTTCCGAAATTCATACCCGGACGTATGAACGGAGTACCGGTCAATGTATGGTACATATTGCCTGTTCGTTTCCGCACGGAGCGCAGTATGCCGGAGAGCTTGCCGCCAACTGACGGCATCATAATCGAATAATTCCGGTTCTTATGGAAAAGCTGATGCAGTATGTGTGGGAGCACCGCCTGTGGAATCCGGCGGGTATGGCAACCAACGACGGAAAGAAAATCCGTGTAATCGACCCCGGATTGCGCAACGACGATGCCGGACCTGATTTCTTCAACGCCAAGATAGAAATCGACGGCTACGTATGGGCAGGCAATGTGGAGATACACTACCGCGCATCCGACTGGAAGCGGCACGGACACGACAAGGACACGGCCTATGACTCGGTAATCCTGCACGTGGTCGACAAAGACGACGCTCCTGTTTTCCGCACCAACGGCGAGCGCATACCACAGATGGTGATGCAATGCTCACCACGTTTCTCGGAGCGTTACGCCGCATTGGTCGACGGAAAGACGGAACTGCCGTGCAAGAAAGTGATTGCCGCATTCTCGCCATTAGAATCGGCCGAATGGATAGAGGCAATGGCTTTCGAGAGGCTTCAGGCGAAATCGGAGCGCATCAGCCAACTGCTCAAGCTCTACAACGGAAATTGGGAAGCTGCATGCTACGTCACTTTCGCGCGCACCATAGGTTTCGGCACCAACAACGACGCTTTCGAGCGGCTCGCGAAAAGCCTGCCGTTGCAGTTGCTGCATAAGCATTCCGACTCGCTTACGCAAATCGAAGCACTGTTTTTCGGACAGGCCGGAATGCTCGACAATCCGCAAAAATATACCGACAACCGCTATTACCAACAGCTTTGCCGTGAATATTCGTTCCTGAAAAACAAATTCTCTCTGCGCCAGCCCGAAGGATTGGTATGGAAATCGTTCCGCATGCGCCCGCAAAATTTCCCGAGCCGCAGGATTGCCATGCTTGCCCGCTACGTGGAAGGAGGCTTCCGCCTGATGGCCGACCTTCTCGATGCCAATGGCGACATCGAGAAGCTGCGCAGCCTGTTTGCCGTATCGCTGACAGGCTACTGGGCAAACCATTACTCCTTTGCCGGAGAAACCGTAGCCCCCGATGCGTCGCAAGCCATCAGCCGCAGCTCCATCGACGTGATTCTCATCAACACCGTAGTCCCGCTCTACTATGCCTACGGCACGGCCACCGACGACTACAGCCGTGTGGAAAGCGCCATTGCTATCCTCGAGCAGTTGAAACCGGAAAACAACCGCATCACGGCACTGTTCCTCAACGCCGGCATGAAAATCGACAACGCGCTCGCCTCGCAAGCCGTGATACAGGTGCGCAACGAATACTGCAATCCGCGCAAATGCCTCTACTGCCGTGCAGGTCACAAGCTGCTAAGCGCGGCGGCGCACGAATGAACCGCAAGCATTTATTTTTTGTTAATTATCACGCAAAGAGAAAAGAATAAATACTTTTGCGTATATATTTGCATTCTATTTTTATCGGTATGAAGTGGCTTTTATCCATATTGACGCTTATCTGTGCGGCGGCAGTCTACGGACAGGAATCCGGCACCGAATTGCCGTCCGTGCGCCAGAAAGTGTATAAAGGCTACTACTATTTCCGGACGGAGGAGAGCGACAGCACGCTGATGCTCGTATTCAACCCGATAACCTGCTTTCCGCCGGAAGTGTTCAAAAACAAAAAGCAGGAACAATTCTACTGGCGCACCGTCCGCGACGTGAAAAAAGCCCTGCCCTACGCCAAACTCATAGCCGCCACGCTCATCGAGACCTACGAGTATATAGAGACGCTCCCTACCAAGAAAGAGCGCGAAGACCATCTGAAACGGATGGAAAAGGAAGTGTTCAACCAATACAAGCCCGAACTGAAGCGCTTCTCGCGCCGTCAGGCCCGGGTGCTCGTGAAACTGATTTACCGCGAGACCAACCAATCCTCCTACGGCATAATCAAGGCTTTTCTCGGCGGATTCCGCGCCACGTTCTGGCAAGCATTCGGACGGATATTCAGCGTCAACCTGAAAGCCGACTGGAAACCCGACACCGACGAGAACGACGCCATGCTCGAACGCATCTGCACCCGCATCGAGCAAGGCACCCTATGAGAAACACATTCCGATTGCCCCATAGATTTATAAAGAGCTGTCATATCCTGTTGTCATACGCCGGGAAAGAAAATCGTATAGATAGCGGATAGATTCCAATTCATCAAACCGGCTCACCCCCGCCGGGCTTGCATCAAGATTATAGACACGAGCCCCATCGATTCCCAATATAAACGGAGAATGAGTTGCAATAATTATTTGACAATTGTTGTATCCTGCCATATAAACAATAAGTTGCGAAAGTTTATGTTGCATTTCTGGCGAAAGACTGTTCTCAGGCTCATCTAATATATATACCCCTTCTTGCTCCATCAGTTGTGATATTTGCATAATACTGTTTTCTCCGTTAGAGAGACCTGTCTCCTCCTCTTTCCCGAATTTTCCCCGCATTAATTTAGAATAAGACTTCTTACGCGCATTTATCCTTTCACTAAATTTATCAACATTCTCACCAGTTTCGAAATTCAACGATTTTGGAATTAGAAGATTACCCTCCTTATCATATAGCTCTTCATCTTCATGACGTTTCTTTCGTTTCATCGCATAGCAACTTTCAACAAACATCTTCGATTTTATCAGAATCTGTTCACGCCTAACACGCTCCGAAAGCAAAGTCCGAAAAATGTCATCACTTGTAATTATATGTGTGATGTCGCCTATGTCATACTTTGACGATCGATTTCCTGTCAGAGAAAATTCCTCACCGCACCATCGCATATCTGTTGTAAAAGAACACATTTCCACATAGGAATCCATATGCACACTTGTATTGTAAGGGCTGCTGCGCTTTGCCTTGACTTTCTGCGAGATAATGTTCAGCAACGTGGACTTTCCGCTACCATTCCCTCCGTAAAAAATTGTAATCGGCTCAAACTCAATCGTATGTAATCCCATTTCAGGATAAAGTTGAAATGGATAGGTTGCTTGATAATAAGCATGTCCACAATAACCACTATAGAAGCTATTCAAATACACTTCTTCGCTTTCACGGCCTGGCAATCTAAAATTGGTAATATATATCATGATTCAATAATTTTGAATTATATTGTTTAAATCTGTAAAATCCATTTCTTCTATGATTTCACCATAATCTTTTAATGCGGGATCAGCCGCAAATCGCTCTTTTGTTCCACAAGGCACGCAAATTTTTTTCAACGAAAGGCAATTCCTGAAAACATCACCCCACACCTTCACCTCTCCATTGACAATGACAACCGATTCCAATGAAACACAACCGTAAAAGGCAGCAAACATTATATCGGTCACACTCTGAGGGACAACAATAGATTTCAGCGATCTGCAATTTCCAAAAAGCTGTTCACCAATCGCATTCAGGCTATTTGGAATGACAATCGATTCCAAAGAAATGCAATCATTAAAGGCAAACATTCCAACCGTTTTTATCCCTTCAGGAATAATCGCTGAATGCAATAAAATGCAACCAGAAAAAGCACTATCTCCTATCGTCACTAAGCAGTCAGGGAAGGCTATTGATTGTAATGACTTACAATCTTGAAAAGCGCATTCTCCTATTTTCGTCAAGCTATTTGGCATAACAACAGATTCCAATAGTGCGCAGCCCGCAAAAGCGCAATCACCTATTCCTTTCACACCGTCAGCAATAATGGCAGTTTTCAATGAGCAATTCAGGAAAGCACTGTCGCCTATTTCTTTCACTCCAACAGGAAAAACAACGTCCTGAACATCAAGGCAAGAGTTCACCCGGCAGCCATCGGCAGTCAAAACCAATCCTTCACTAACCCGGAACTGAGAGCCATTTATCTGCAAATCTTTACCACATCCGGCAAATAACGCATATCCCTTGCGCTTCAAACTGTCAGGAAGAGTTATTAACTTTAATGATTTGCAATTCATAAAGGCATAATTACCAATTTCTTTCAAGCCATTAGGAAGAACAATTGACTCCAATGACCCGCAATCCTCAAAAGCAGAATAGCCAACCTTAGTCACACTGCCGGGAATAACAATTGATTGTAATGAGCTACATCCATCAAATGCACATTCTCCTATCACTGTTACCCCCTCAGGGATAACGATTTTTTTCAAAGAACGACAATTGGAAAATGTCCCTTTTTTTATTTTTGTCACCCTATTAGATATGACAATAGACTCCAAAGAAGTACAATAATTGAACGCATTCTCACCAATCTCAATTACACTATCGGGAATGACAAGCGTCTTCAATGACTCGCAACACCAAAAAGCATAATCTCCTATTTCTTTCACACCGTCAGGAATGACCACCGTTTCAACAGAGCAATTAAAGAACGAGTATTTCCCTACTCTTTTCAGATATCGTGGTAACTTCACTTCCTTTAAAGAAATACAATAATCAAAAACTCCATCCCCAATATTTTTCACACTATCAGGAATAACCACTGATTCCAATTTGTCACAATCACTAAAAGCATATTCTCCTATTGTCGTCACACTGTCAGGGATAACGATTTTTTTAATTTGCTTATTCCCTTGAAATGCACGGGCAGATATGCTTTCTGTCCCAGCCGGTATTTGCACATATTCCATTTTCGTATTATTAAATTTACTGAACATTTACAGCCACAAAATTCGAATATATGTATGCAACACCATTGCATATATTATTTTTTTCTTCACAAAAACATTCAACTACGAAACCATATTTCACACAACTTTTGGTTCTTTGCATCAGAATACTTATATTTACAATATGATATTTAAACTTAACCATTAAAACTATGAAGTACTCTCCATTTTTTAAGGACATCGTTAATGATGGAAAATACTGTTATTTAGGTCATGGCAATCCTAACGCCAAAATCTTAATAATTGGAAAAGAGCCTCGCATAGATACCAGCGACCCATCCAAAGAAGAGCAACTCGAAAGGGATATTCTCAACAACCGAAAGCAATGGTTGAATAATTTGAACGATGACACAATCTCATACGACACATTAAAAGACAGCGTCAACGCTCACGAAAACTATAATCCACTATATCCCTATAAAGGACAAAAATGCCAAGTAAGAACAGAAAAAGACGGAAAGGTAAGAGGAGATGCCGGCACTGCCCGCACATGGGTGGTCTATCAAAAGCTGTTTGACTATATTGTCTACGGAGAATCATACAGCAAAGACAAGAATGCCTTTATCGATTTCCACAAATATGTATTTTCTTCGGATTTCAGCAACAAAGCTGCTACTTATTCTCGCAATACCGACAAAACGTTGACTCAGCAATCCATCGAAAGTAGGAACGAGATGTTCAAGCACAAGTTTTTCCAACAATTTCCCATCGTAATTGTTGCAGCAGGACCCTACCCAAAAAATTATAACATCGATTTAGAAAAGATATTCAATGTCAAGGAGGGCTACGATAAAGAAAAACGATTTATCAAAGTCTATTTCAATAGTGACCGGACCAAAATACTAATCCACACACGCCAGCTTTCCTATTTCAGTTACACTTTATTGAAAAGCATCTCACAGATTGTGCGTGAATTTATTGAAAAAGATTTGAAACAAGACATACAAAAATTTCTTTTATGATTGACACACTTATAAAACGCTATATTTGGCTTATACAAACCATCCGGGATGCCGGAGAAAATGGCATCTCATTTTCCGACATACAGAACAAATGGGATAAAGCATCGCTAAACGACAACCATACCCATTTGATACCGCGCACGTTTCATAACCACAAAAACGCCATTTTCCTGCAATTCGGTATCAAAATACAATGCAAAAAGTCGCGCGAGAACAGCTATTATTACATCGACGAATCCGATATAAAAGGGAACACTATCATCGAATGGTTGATGAATTCCATATCTACCGAATCGTTATTGTTAGAATTAAAAAACATCCGTGGGAAAATACTCCTCGAACACATTCCTGCCGGACAAGAATTTTTTCCGGTTATTTCAAATGCATTGCAACAAAACCTCAGACTATTACTCAATTATAAAAGCTTCCACCCTCATACACCAGCCTACTCCGAGATACTTATCGAGCCGCTCTGCCTAAAACTATTCAAACGGCGCTGGTATTTACTGGCACATAATGTAGAAAAAAATGCAAAACGCATTTATGCACTCGATCGCATCTTACAACTAAAGCCCACAGACCAAAAATTCGCATACCCACATGATTTTAATCCCGAAATGTTTTTTGCCGACTTCTTTGGTATTGCCACAGACAGCATCATCTCAACTAAGACTCCTGTTAAAGTGGTACTCAAAGCATACCGTGAATTTTCGCTATATCTGCTGTCACTTCCTCTTCACCATTCACAGAAATTAATAGATGAAGGTAATGACTATAAAATATTTGAATATCAGATAATTCCCACATTTGATTTTGCACAGGAGCTACTATCGCATGGCGACTATGTGGAGATTCTAGAGCCACAATCAATGCGTGACAAAATGTGCCGTTCCGCCCATAACCTACTAAAAATATATAACGAAAACCAATAGCTGCAAGCATCCTATAAAAAAAACCAAAATCTGCAACTTTATTTCCAATCGTAAATTTGCAAAACTCAATACAGCTATGATAGAAAGAGATTTGCAAACAAATCTTTCGGAATTACTAAAAAATCCACTGTCCACAAGCCACGGCAAGGTTGTAGCGTGGCGCAGCAATTCAGAGGCATTGCCCTACTAAAATGAAGCGGGCCGGACGCCAGCCGGAACAACCGGCACACAACGCCCACCCCGCAACATACACTAAACCAAAACAATCCTAAATTAAATCAATTAACGCTTTATTTTACAGTCAACACTACGGATATGTCGCTTTCCTTATTATCGTCGTTGATAGCAGAAACTGCATAATCGCCAGACCTGCCGCAGACATAGGTGTTGGTATCAACCACATCCTCTATTTTCGCTTCCTTGTCCTCAATCCGATAGACGACGTAGTGCATTCCTTCTCCCTGACTTTCCCACGACAGCGTCTTGCCGCTCGCCGCAAGATTCTCAACAGGCTTTGGTCCGGGCGCGGTTTCCCTGCCCATGAACGGTATCAATGCCTTGTCGGCATACACTTTCCCGAGGTTGTCAAGAATGTTGATTTTGTTGTCCTTGAACACGCTCGCGTTGAAAATGAAGCTGCCGTCGACATTAGCCTCACGCCGGGCATAGAAAAATTGCGTCTCCAACTGCACAGGATTCATGAAAATCTCGCCCTCGGCAGGATTGCCGAACTTATACACCCCATGCCCTATCACAACCGGGCAGTTGTAAGAATTGTTGGCCCACCAGTCGGTCATCTTCACGAAATTCATAGCTATATTCTCCGTGCTGGCATAAAGTTGCGGCACAACCATGTCAATCCAGCCCTTCTCGCACCAGAGGCGTATGTCGGCATAAAGGTCGTCGTAATTGGTGATGCTGCTCGACGAATCAGACCCTTCGGGGTCGTCGGCACGGTTGCGCCACACCCCATAAGGGCTGATGCTGAACACCACGTCGGGACGCTTCTCCACTATAAGATTATGCACGGCCTCGATGGCCTTGTTCACGTTGTCGCGGCGGAAGTCCTCGATATTGTCGAACTCCTTTCCATACTCCATAAAGTCCTGCTGGTCGTCCAATTCTACGCCCGATGCCGGGTAAGGATAGAAATAATCGTCGAAATGGATTCCGTCGACATCGTACTTGGTTATCAAATCGTCAATCACATCCACAAGGAACTGCCTTACTTCCGGCAAAGCCGGGCGGAATATCAGCAGGTTGCCGTAGGTCATAGTCCACTCCGGGTGCTTGTTGTAGATATGTCCGGCTGCCGGACGGAAAGTTTTGACATTGTTCGAAATCCTGTACGGATTCATCCAAGCGTGGAACTCCATACCGCGCTTGTGGGTCTCGTCAATCATGAATTGCAACACATCATAGCCCGGGTTCTTGCCCTGCGTGCCGGTGATGTACTGGCTCCACGGCTCCAACGGAGAGTCATAGAACGCGTCGGCCATAGGGCGCACCTGCATCACTACCATATTGACGTTGTACTGCTCGAACAAGTCAAGATATTCGACAAACTCCTGCTTCTGCACTTCCGCACTTGCCGTGTTGCGCGGCCAGTCCATGCGGTCGACAGTAGCCACCCACACACCACGCACTTCCTTGCGCGGCATGCTCACTCCCTCAATCCCCGGTTGCGGCGGATTTTCGGAAGAGGCGTCCTTGCAGCCGCAAAGAGCCAACAAGAACGCCATGATTCCAACAATATTCCTCACTATCATTTTATTATTTTAGTCAATTCGTTTCCGACAAGCACGAAATACACTCCTTTTGCCCAGCCGGAAGCATCTATTTCCAAAACATTGCCGCCTATGCCGGCCTCATCGTGCATCACCATGCCCGACACGCCGAACACTTTCACCCCGCCTATCGGCTCTGACGACGAAATGAGAATCTTGCCCGACTGCACGGCCACATTCACATCAGCCGCGCCGACATTGCCGACAGAAGCCAGCCCACTGCCGAGGCGCATATTTGCCGGAGCTTTGGTGGTGAAGGAATTGTCATCCTTTGGAAGAGCCCATACGCCTATCCCGTAGCCTGACCCTGACGCGAGATACACGTTGTCGGCCACATCGAACGCCAGCGAATAGGAAGTGCTGCCGAGGGCTGGAGCTATCGACCAAAGCTGAGTGAGCGAAGGAGCGGCATCACCGTAGCTTATTTCAAAAATCTTCACCTCATCGGCGCATCCCATGGCCAAAAGGGTGCCGTCCTCGTTGATTGCCATCGCGCCTTGCTGCGAAGTGCCTATCAGCCCGGTATTCCCGGAATTGAAATCGACAGAGCCTTCAGCGTCCACGTGAATGAGCGATGGGATAGTGGCGTTGTCCGTATAGCGGTACTGCGAAATCCACCATCCGCCGTTGTTGTCCGGATAAATCACCGAATTGCCGTTCTGCTGCAGCAAATCTGCATTGTCGAACACCACTGCCGAAGGAGCATGTCCCCAAGGATTCTTCAGAGTGCCGATGTCGTAGCGCAACAGCGTCATTTTGTTCACAACGCCGTCGCCGGCATAATCCTCGTCGAAAGTGTAGAGCACCGTGTTTTCGCCACTGCCCTCCACATAGCAGGAGGAAATCGAACCGTGAACGGCAACGCCGCCCACCGAAACCAACCCGGAGCCGTCGTTGACGCCTTCAGCAAACACAGGCTTGAACTCTCCCGCCGGATTTGCCGGGTCCATCATCCAGATGCCGGAATGACCGTCGCTCCAGTCGGTCATATACACCGTGCCGTCGTCGGCCACAAACAGCCTCATCGGGCTGGAGGAGTTCGACCAGTCGATATTGCCGGCATACGCCTTGTCGCCCTGTCCGGTAACGTCGGCCAAAGTTGCATCCATCACATATATGCCGTCGGTTGTGGTGCGGAATCCCTCGATGGCCCCGCCGGCAGATTCCGAGACATACACCCGTCCGAAATATGGGCTCTCCATATTGTTGTCGACGGCTATGCCCCGCGCTTCCTTGAACGACATGCTGTTCTCGTCGCTGTCGGTAATCTTCAGCGGCTGTTCCGCAGTAGTGGCGGCCGCGCTTGCAGTCACTGTCCAGTCGAAATCTTCGCCTTCCACACCCGACAGGTCAATATCGGCATTGTTCAGCCCCTTGCCGCGCTTTCCTACCGGCACGGCAGCGACTTCAGTCTCCCCGTCGTAAACGGTCACCACCACATTGTCGGCATCGCCGTTCAATGTGAATTCCACATTATATATCCCGCCGCCTTTCTGCGTGGCTTTCAGTCCTGAAGCATAGATATTGGGCTTCCCCTCAATCTTTGCCGGCGGAATGTAGTTAGGGTCTTCGAGCAAAGTGTAGAAGCTCGTGGTCTTGTCAGCCACCACAGTCACGTCCTTTTCCTGCGCCACATAGCCGTCGGCTTCCATCCTCACCTTATAGTTGCCGGGGGCGAGGTCGCGGAACACATACACTCCGTTATAGTAGTTGTCGGTGGTGTAAGTGTCGAGCGTTGCGCCGGAAGCGTCCATAAGCGTCACTTTCGCTCCATTGAGCGGCTTGTACTGGTCGTGCGACTTTTTCACGTAGTTGTTGAACCGCTGGTGGTTCATCACCCTTTGGCTGTCCTTCACCGACCCGGCAATCACGCCTGTTCCCGGCTTGTCAGCCCCGAAGTAGTCGCAGAAGAAACGGTGCAAATTGACAGCCGTCAATTCGGCATAGTCGTCGTTGAGCAGACGGTGTGTCTCAGGCTCATAGTCGTGGAACGACCCCTCAACCAAGAATCCCGGCACAGTCAGCGGCTTCATTACACCTAAATAATATCCCAAAAAATGATAATCGTCCTTTATGCAAGGATTCTCCGGCGAAAAACTTCCTGTCCACACAGTCAGGTTATTGTCATACAGATAGTCCCATGCCATGTCGGCCATTTCCTTATCGACAGGCTTTGCAGCGTCTCCAACCGCACCGCTTTCCACTCCTTTATAGAGGCAAAGCAGGTAGTTGGTGCCGTTGTTCGTTCCCAATGCGTTGCTATGCACCGAGATGAAAGCGTCAGCCCCGAAAGAGTTGGCCTCTTCGGCTATCTCGCTTAAATCCTTATCGTCCACGTCACGGTTCTGCGTGCGCGACATCATCACCGTCGCACCCGACCCCTCAAGCAGCCGCTGCAACTCCAGTCCTTTCACCAAATTGCACGACGACTCCCAAAAACCGTTCTCGTCCAACGGATCGAACGGTATGGTCGGCACGTTGCGGTCATTCTTTTCCACGGTCATATTATAGCCGCCATGCCCCGGGTTGATGTAAATCTTCACTCCCGACAAATCCTTTGCCACGGCCATAGGCGAAAACGCCAGCGAAAGTTCCAATAACGGCAATATATATTTTTTCATAACACAATCCTTTTTTACTTGTTAATACTGATTTCCATCACATACACATCGCCATCCTCCGTGCAGAAAGCCACCTTTCCGGCAGCGGCGGAAGGATACGTGGCGACTATCGACTCGGGCGTAAGCGTCTGGCGGTAGCTGCCGTCGGCCTTGACAACATCGACCGAAGATTTCACTATGCGGCTGGTCGATACGTTGTTCATCCCCACGACCCATTCATTGTCGACCCATTCAGGGGCGCGGAGAATGCCCAACGCCACAGGATCCGACCCGTCGATGCCGCAGACAAACGTCCCGACACCCGAAACGGTATAAAGCAGCTTAGTGCCGTCGGGCGATACCGACGGCCAGATGTAGCGGAAATCCTCGCCGTTAGGCGTAAGGACACGCTTGCCGTCTTTCCCGTAGACTGAAATCTTCAGGTTCTCGGATACGGCATATAACGGAGCTGACTGCACTTTTGCCCTTATTTTCTTGTCCTTAGAACTCTGCAAATTGTAGCCGGCCTTGCTCTCTTTTGAGATTACCGATACTTCACCGGTAGCCAAATCCACTTCCTGCAATCCTGAATAATCGGCAGCAGTGGTAAGCAACTTGCTCCCATCGCCGACCAATACCGGATGAAATGCCGGCTGCGGCAAATCCACCTTCTGTAACGATTTTACCTCAACAGTTTGCGCGCCTGCCAGCAAAGGGCAGACAAGCAATAATGATATTAAAAATTTAAAACTTTTCATGCTCTGTAATTTTATGTCAGGTTATTATTTTGTATGGTGCAGGTCTGACAGCCAAGGGTCAGCATCAGTTCTGACCCTCGGCTACAAAACCACTTTTCTGCCTTTTAGAACAGATTATTGTTTTTCCGGGAATTCTATCACCGCGAAGCCGGACTTCACTGCCGCACCCATCAGCAACAGGCTTCCGTCTGCGCCCACGCCCCATCCGGTGTTGGCGGCAGGAGCGGAGCAGTTAGGGCCGTCGAGCGAATAGGTGAACAACGGCTTGCG
>URQP01000022.1 GCA_900550025.1 uncultured Porphyromonadaceae bacterium
GGCCGCAATCATCATCCTGCTCAACGTCAGGTATTTCGCGCGCCCTACAGCCGTCAACCGGGCGTTGTCGTCGTTCGGACGGCACTCGCTCGCCATAATGGCGCTCCACATGCCATATATGTTCTTCCTGCGCCGGCAGATATTCCGGCTGCACCTGTTCGAATCGCCTACGGCCAACACCGTCGGCACATTCTTCATCACATTCGCCCTCATAACCGCGGCCAGCTACCTGCTCGCCATCGCAATCGACACCGCCGTCACACTGTCGAGGCGAAAGCTAACGAAAAAAATCCCGGCAAGACGATAATCCTACCGGGACATAAAAGGATGCGGCTATTTCCGCTTACTTGGCATTTTTTACAACTTTATAAACTTTTACCTGCCTATCTTTCTCCACTATGAAGAAATAGACACCATCTGACAACCCAGATAATGAAACTGCTTCATTATCACCCGAAATATGGCGTGTAAACTGTATTCTGCCCGATACATCCGTCACTTTAAGCAACGAGCCTTCCGCCCCGGCAACATACACTTCATCCACGCAAGGATTGGGATATACGAAATATGACAAATCTTCTGTCCCGGTAATTCCGCCTATTTTCTCGAAGCTGACTTCCACCGAAGTGTCTTCCGAAATACCCTCCACCACATAAGTAGCAGCATCGCTATCGATTTCCTGTCCGTTGACAATCCACGCCTTGACCTTATAGCCGTCGCCGGGTTCTGCCTTGAATTCCACGTCCTTGCACTCCTGCACAAAGTCGCCATCCGCAATCGCTTCGCCGTCAACAGCAGCCGTCAACGTCCCATCGCCCGCCGAAACGCCGAAATTTACCTTATAATCGTTCAATTCCGCAGCATAAAGCGTAAAACATTCGTCTTCCACGATATTATTATCGGCATCCCTTACGGTGACTTCCATTTTCTTGCCGTCAACCTCACAATGCAGCCAACGTCCGTTGCGCCCGGTCGATGTCATGTCGCCCAACTGAATGTGCATCGTTCCGCCAATGACCGGCTCGAATGTGCGGCGGTCTCCGGGCGGGACAAGATTCTGCCCGTTTTCCACCTGCACCCTTTCGTAAGTATGCCCATGCCCGCAGAACACAAGCTGAACGCCGTGCTTGCTCAGCACCGGGTCGAACAGTGCTTTAGCACCCGGTGTCGATTCGTTCGGATAAACCGGGTAATGCAACGAAATCACCTTCCACACCTTGTCGGAATTGGCCGTGAGTACCTCGTCTACCCATTTCAATTCCTCCTGAAGCAATGTGGCGGGCGTTTCCGGCCCGCGGTGTTCCCAGTCAAGGCTTATCACAACCATATTGCCGTATACCGTGGCATACGACCCAGTACCAACTAACCGGGCATCATAATTATCAGACGGAGACACTGAATGGTGTCCGTTGATGAACTTGCAGTTATCGGCATCCACATTGCCCATATATTCATGATTACCATAGCCGGAAATTATGTCTATATTAGAGAACACAGGCTGCTGGTTGAACAAATAGCCATAATATGAATAATAATCGTATCTGTCGTCAGAATCAATCACATCGCCCACATTCAGATTAAACAATGGGGCAACTTCCAGCTCCTCAGTCGTCTTTGCAGCAGCGATATAACGCGACATATCGGCGGTAGAGGATGCCTGCAAGTCGCCGAAAGCGTTGAAAGAGAACTTATCGGTGTCAGCCACCGTAGAGAACTCTCGCGTTGCCGACCAGTTCACACCGTCACCTACCTGATATATGTAAGTTGTCCCCGGCTCAAGATCAGTCATTGTCACAACGCTGCCTTTAGCAACACCGCTGCTCAGCACAGCATTATACTCAAGCAGCTTTGTTTTTCCCTCCAACTGCACAAAAGCCACTTCGCCATCTTCTTTCTTCGCATATTTCACGTACGAGCTTTCGCCTGACAGTAATGGATTAGACATCCATGTAATGGTCTTTTGAGTCATCGGCTCAGGGGTAGTGCCTGAACGAATAAACTCCGGAGATGCCGTCAGTAGAGGGTCAAGCGTACGCACAAGCCGCGTATACGAATATTTACCATCTTTCTCCACATAGATATTGACCGGTTGCGCCACATCGGTGAAGCTCATGCCGCTTGCCACCCCATCAGCACCGGTGGTCTTGGAGTCAAGCGTAGTCTGAAGATTCTCGCTCAAAGCATATACCGTAGCACCTGAGACAACGTTGCCGTCCATATCGGTAACGGTTATCTCGCCCGGCACACCAACCACGCGCTTGTTGACCGTAAAATCATACGATGCAGTGACATTCTCGCTGAAAGCCTCGAACAAAGAGAACAAAGAGAATGAATCGTCAGCATACGTCGCCATAGCCGACACCGGCGAGCAACGCAACACGTCGGTAGGGTTGCTGTTCTTCGATATGTCGATTCTTACAGTCGCCAGTTTGCCGTCGGAAGCGGCATCCACATCATTAACGACAGTCATTGTCAACCGTCCGTCCCGCCCATTAAATTCATACGAGCTACCAGACTGCGCCGAAGCGGCAAACTCAACTCCACCGGCATCGGCAACGGTCCCGATATTATTCATCTCCAAGACAAGCTGCAATTCTTTTATGTCTTTAGGATTGTCCGTAACGATGTCCAAATAGTAAGGAGTGCCCACATAAGCGGCATCATCCCTCTCCACAGTCACGGCCGTTGCCTTCCCGTCGGAAGCGTCGACAGTGAATGCCGCCCGCTGGAAAGCGATATTCCCGAAGTTATCCTCCACAATTACCTCCGCGTTATGCGCTCCGTTCGACAGGCTCAATCCTGTAAGTTCGACTGTGTTTCCGTCCCTGTCCAATACGAATCCCGAATCTCCTTCCCTGAATTCATTGCCATCCACGTCAATGACTACACTTTCATAATTTATGCCACTTGAATTTGCCGGAGAATCGTTAAAGGAAGCTGAAATATCGATTTTGCTTGTCGTATATGTCCCTCCGTCGAGAACGGTACCGTTGCCTGTCAACGACGGAATCACCGGAGCGGCAAAGTCTTCCGCAAACGATTGGTTAGTCACCCTGATATTGTCAATTATCACATAATCGTTAACATAATAGTTCTCGTAACTTTTCAGGACGACAAACCTTATGCAATCGGGATGGAACTCGTGTTCGGCAGGAAGATCGCATTCCACGTATTTCCATCCTGTCCAGTCAATCGAAGAAGCCAAATCGGTATTTGTCACGCCGGAAGTGGCACCGATAGGACGGGTAGAAACCCTGACCCACATGCCTTGCACACCTTCGGTGGCATACAGCCACATTCCAAGCTTCTTGCCGCCGGATGCATTTCCCGGAATCTGCAAATCTTCAGTAGCGGAAGGCGTTATCTGCGCGACAAGCGTCTGCTGTGCCTGAGCATTGGTGAAATCAATGTTGACTTTCAACGCATAATCGCCAAAACGCACCACATCGCCCTCAGAGGCATCCATCAGTTCAAACGACATTACCTCGCCGCGCGAGCCGGGGCGGGTTTTCCATTTGTCATAGCTTCCGCTTTCAAAATCATCGAGAATAACAGCATCCGGATCTACTCCGGGTCCAGGATTCTGCGCTTCCATTGTTCCAAAAAACAACAGAGCCAAAAGCGGCACTGATAATTTCACATAATGTAAAATTTCCTTAATCATAAAAATTGATTTTAAGGTGTCGGACTCTTTATAAACACCATCCCGCTATGATAAGAATCCATTAAAAACATCAGCAGGACAATAATTTTAGGCAATATAAGCATTTTTTCCTATACGACAATCACGCATATATTATTTTAATATTTATTAGTTTATATTCAAACTTGTAACGTCACACTGTCGAGGCGAAAGCTAACGAAAGTACTTTCACACGGCCGACACCTGCCGCGCCCAGCACGTCGCAGCATACGGTAGCAGTCGCGCCGGTGGTGATTACATCGTCGACCAACAGCACTGTCTTACCGGCAACATCTTCTACCACCTCAAAAACCTCGGCGACATTGCGACGGCGTTCTTCCGACGATTTGGATGTCTGGGATGCGTGCGGACGCACGGCGGCAAGAGCCTCGACCACCTTTATGCCCGCAACGTCCGACACACCTTCCGCGATGAACAGACTTTGGTTATACCCCCTACGGCGCAATTTCGACTTATGCAAAGGGACAGGCACAATCATATCCACGCCGTCAAAAAAACCGCCGCGCGACAATTCCTCCGCGAACTTCCCGGCAAGGCAAGAAGCCAGTTCCGGGCAGTTACGGTATTTTATATCCTTAATCAGTTCCGAATATTTGCTCTGCCTGTTATAACGGAAAAAAGAGACGGCAGAATCCACCCACTTGCAACCGACAAACAGGTCGGACACTTCCTGCACACAGCCTCCTGATATTTCCAGCCGTGGCAAGCCCGACATACAGCCGATGCACATATAGCGTTCACCGTCAGACAATGCCTTCCCGCAAACATGGCAGCAACGCGGGAAAAACAAACCGCCAAGACTTCTCAACACCATCCCCAGCATAGCTGTCTAAGACATGTCGTCCGGCACGTCTACATCGTCGCCGTTATTAATCAAGCCATTCACCATTCTTGTCACAAACGCGGCCTCAAAGCCTCTCGACACGGCATAACGGCACAAGGACACCTTCTTCTTATAAGGGTCGCCGTCCGGAAGCAACTTGCTCTTGGCCGCAATCAGCCGGGCAAGCGTCTTCTTGTAATCGTCATCGTCAATCTCCGCCAAAGCCTCATCAGCGAACTCGTCGCAGATGCCGTTCATCCTCAGATAGTACCTGATTTTCGTCCGTCCCCATCCGCTAAGATTAAATTTGTCGTACACAAAAGCGTGGGCAAACCGGCGCTCGTCGACATAGCCCTCTCCTTTCAGACGCTCCACAACAAGCGCGGCCATATCCCGCGACACGCCCCAACGGCACATCTTCCCGATTAGTTCCACCGCCGAATGTTCCGACTTAGCACACAAAGAAGCACATTTCAGAAACACATCATCGTAAGTCAACGCTTTCTTTACCATATCTAATCCTTTCTCTTATGAGCGCGGGCAAACCGCCATAGCCCTTGCATGTCGCGCAACAATTCCACATCCACATAACCGTCGGCATCAAGCATTTTCTTGATTTCAGCAGGGAAACGGCTGTTAATTTCAAAATACAGCCGTCCGCCCGGCTTCAACGCATCCGCCCCAAACCGGGACAAAGCCTTATAGAACCTCAACGGGTCATCATCAGGCACGAACAAAGCCCCGGACGGCTCATAATCGAGCACATTCCTGTCCATCCCGGCCTTTTCGCTTTCCGCTATATACGGCGGATTGCTGACTATTATATCATACTTGCCGACTTCAACAGGCATATCCAACATATCACAGCACACAAAATCTATGTTTCTGGCATTCAACGCCGCAGCATTACGCCGTGCCACCTCAAGCGCCTTCTCGGAAATGTCGACGGCCGTCACTTCCGGGAACTTCAACGCAAGGGCGAGCGAAATGGCTATACACCCGCTGCCTGTACCGGCATCAAGCACCGACAAATCAGACAAGCCATTTTCGTCAACAATAATATCGACCAGCTCCTCCGTCTCAGGCCGGGGAATAAGCACCGACCCGTCCACATAAAAATCGTGTCCATGAAACCGGGCCTCATTAAAAATGTATTGCACAGGCCTGCTCTTTTTCAATTCTTCTACCACTTTATCTATTTTATCCGGAATAAAACCGGGTAAAACCGTATCTTTGCGGAGCAGAATGTCGACAGGCTCATAATGGAGCAAATGGCGGAAAATGATTCTTATGAACCCTTCCACCTCACCGGCCGGATACAACGGACGCAAAGCCGTCCTTATTGTCCGCACCGCCTGTTCTACCGTCTGTTCGCGTTCGTTCATAAAATCAAAGGTAACAAAAAATTGTGGAAAATATGAATGTCGATGAAAAATATATGCGGCGCGCGCTCCAATTGGCACGGCTCGGCAATGGAAACGTGTCGCCCAACCCTATGGTAGGTGCTGTAATCGTGGCTGGCGGAAGAATAATAGGAGAAGGTTTCCACCGCCGCTTCGGCGAAGCGCATGCCGAAGTCAACGCTATAAATTCCGTAGGAGAATCCAATCTGCCGCTATTGAAAGAATCGACACTCTATGTAACCCTTGAGCCATGCTCGCACTATGGCAAGACACCGCCGTGCAGCGGACTCATAATCCGCAAAGGCATCCCGCGCATAGTAATCGGATGCGCCGACCCTTTCAAAGAAGTGAGCGGAAGAGGAATCAGGATGCTCCGCGAGGCCGGATGCGAAGTCGAATGCGGCATACTTGAACAAGAATGCCGCGAATTGAACAAAAAATTCATGACAGCCCACACGCTCCATCGCCCATACATATTATTGAAATGGGCAGAAAGCAGCGACCGGATAATGGACCGGCTACGCAAACCGGACGAAAGCCCGGAAAAATTCTCGACACCGGCGACGGCTGCGCTCGTACACAAACTGCGCTCGGAATACGACGCGATAATGGCAGGGACAAACACCATAATACTCGACAATCCCTCCCTTACGACACGGCTTTGGCAAGGAAAGAACCCGCTGCGCGTGACAATCGACCGGAACGGGAAAATACCGGCAACAAGCCAAATCCTGACCGACGGAAATCCCACAATAGTATTCACCACCGGGAAAAAGGCAAACGGCGCCATCGACATTCCATACAGAAAAGAACCCCTTGATTACATCTGCAAAAAGCTCTATGAGCAAGGAATCACATCTTTGATGGTCGAAGGAGGAAGTTCTCTACTGCAAAGCTTCATAGACCAACAACTGTGGGACGAAATAAGAATCGAGCGCAGCGGGAAAGCCCTGCACTGCGGAGTACCGTCCCCGACACCGCCTCAAGGCATTTACGACATAAGAAAAGTCAACGGCAACAACATTATCGGGATAAAAAGAGACAAAAGCGACAAATCGGCGGTATAATGACAGATTTAATCGTAATTGCTCCCCCATTCCATTTTTAATACATATTTTTGCATCGTTAAAGCTGCAACACATGGCCTTTTTCGGCTTTGTTTTACTGTTTAACATTTATTCTTTTCGACCTTTTATAAATTAATTATAAATTTGCACTTCAATTAAGGCAAACAGATAATGAGAAAAATCATTCCCATATATGCCCTGCTGACGGCATTCGCATTATTAATGTCAGTATCGTGTAACGACAACAACAGCGACAACGACGAGCCTGTGGTTGTGTCATCAAACACCTTGGTCTCGGCATTCTCCTTGGCGGAAAACGATTCAGTCATAGCTGATCTCGACTCTTTGCATTTCACCATCGATGTCGATAACCGCTTGATTTACAATGCGGACTCCTTGCCGAAAGACACCAAAATCAACCGTCTCGTCGCCAACATTGCCTTTTACGACTATTCTTCCACCGGTACAATCAGAATATCAGGAGCGGAAACAATGGAGGACACGACCTACACCTACAACAGTTCCGCCAACGACAGCATCGACTTTACCGGCAATGTATATCTCACCGTAAATGCCGCCGACGGCTCCTCAAGAGAATACCGCATACAAGTGAACGTCCATCAAATGAAAGCCGATTCTCTATACTGGAACCAGCTGGCACGCCGTAATCTGCCGGCGCGTTCATCCGAGCTTGTAAGCCAAAAGACGGTGCAGAAAGGCGACGAGTTGTTCTGCCTTGTAGAAGAAGAAAAAGGATATACCATTTCCACTACGGCCGACCCAGCATCGAACAACTGGGAAATCCAATCAGTGGAATTCGGATTCACACCCGACATCGACAGCTTTACTGCTACCGACGATGCCCTCTTCATCCTGTCAGACAATCACAAACTTTACACTTCCGGCGACGGCAGGACATGGACCGACACCGGCAGCAATTACTATTCACTGATAGGCAGCTACAACGACCGTTTGCTCTGCATAAGCGAGGACAACGGCATTTATTATCACGAGACATACACAAACGGAAATATATCCGGGCGTACGGAAATTGAAAGCGATTTTCCTGTCAGCGGGTTCTCCCAATGCGTAAGCCTGCAAAACGAATGGAGCTCTAACAATCAGGTGCTGTTCATCGGCGGAACGATGAAAGACGGAAAGCCAAACGGTTGCGTATGGGGATACGACGGAAGCAACTGGGGAAAAATCAGCCGCATTCCCATTCCTGCACGTACCGGCGTGACACTGCTGCATTATGTCAACTTCACAGGCTCGTATTATGATATGCAAGAATATCCTGTATGGCTTGCAATCGGAGGGGCAGACAGCGATGGCAAACCGACAAACACGGTCTACATATCATACGACAACGGCGTGACATGGTCGTTGGGCGACGATTTGCTTCAACTGCCGGAATACATCAATCCGTTCTCAAAAGCGCAGGCTTTTGTCTACAACTCAACGATGGAAGAGACAAGAGCCATACACATGGGATGGGAACAGATGCCTTCACGCCATCTGCCGTTCTGGTGGACAATAGCTGGAGAAAATTCAGGCACAAGAGCAACAACAGCCGTTACAAGCTGGAAATGCCCATACATATATATGTTCGGAGGAGTCAACGCAAACGGAGTGCTGATGAACAATATATGGAAAGGCGTAATCAACAGGTTGTCGTTCAAGCCTGTCGTTTAGAGCGGCTGCCATATAATTAAACGTGGCTTTCATCGTTTATATTGAAAAGACACTATTATGGAGAAAGTCGTCAAAAGATATAGAACGCGTTTGATAGCCGCTGTTTTAACAATGCTGCTCGCCGCTCCCGCGTCAGTGGCAGCGCAGGACTACCGGTACGAGGCAGGCGCCGGACTTGGTATCAGCGGATACCTTGGAGATGTCAACCAAAGCAATGTGCTGAAAAATCCGGGATTTTCCGGAGAAGCGTTTTTCCGCTATCTCATCAACAAACGGTTTGCCGTGAAAGCCGGCATATCGACGGCCGGGATAAGCGGGAACTCGGCTGATTTTGACAATAAATTCCCGAACGGCGAGCAATACTCGTTCTCGGCAAGATACTACGATATGGCAGTCGCTTTCGAGTTCAATTTCCTGAACTTCGGCATGAACGACGACTACCGCAAACTTAAAAGGATAACACCCTACCTCTCGTTGGGAATCGGCGGTGCTTATTCCAGTTGCAAGGCTTTTGCGCTGAACATCCCGATTGGGTTCGGCGCAAAATACAAAATAAGCCGCAGATGGAATCTCGGGCTTGAAATGCGGGCAAGGATGATGCTCGGCGACAAAATCGACGGTCTGTCGGATTTGCGCAATATGAAAAGCTCGTTCATGAAGAACACCGACTGGTGTCCGACATTGATGGTGAGTGTGTCGTACGAGTTCGGCGAGATTTGCAAAATCTGCCATTACGTAGAATAAAAACATAATTGGCTATATGTCATTAGAAGATAAAATAACGCAAATAAGCGGCAGGACACTTCCCGCGCATGTGGCGATAATCATGGACGGGAACGGAAGGTGGGCAAGACAACGTGGGCTTGACCGCTCGGAGGGACATATAGAGGGTGTCAAATCCGTAAGGAAGGTTACGGAAGCGGCATCCGACCTTGGCATAAAATATCTTACTCTCTATACATTCTCCACTGAAAACTGGAACAGGCCGAAAGAAGAGGTCGACGCGCTGATGCACCTGATTGCCATCGCGATAGAGAATGAGACCCCCGACCTTATAAAAAACAACGTGAAGCTACGGCTGATAGGCGACATGTCGAGAGTCCCGGACTTTGCCCTCCAGAAACTCGACAATTGCGTGCGGGCCACAGCCGGATGCACGGGCCTGACCATGATACTCGCCATAAGCTATTCTTCACGATGGGAGATAGTCGAGGCGGCAAGAAAAATGGCGGAAATGGCCATCGAAGGAAAGATTTCCGTCAACGGAATAAGCGAACAAATGTTTGCCGGCAACCTGTCGACCGCCGGGATTCCCGACCCCGACCTGTTAATCCGCACGGGCGGCGAATTCCGCATCAGCAATTACCTTCTATGGCAAATTGCATACTCGGAACTTTATTTCTCGCAAAAATACTGGCCTGATTTTTCAAAAGAGGATTTATGCGACGCCATACTGCAATTCCAGTCAAGGGAACGGCGGTTCGGCAAGACAAGCGAACAGATACAACATAATTAACTGACATATATATTTCAAGACAAGAAATGAGATACAGACTGATACTCATATTGATTTCAATCTCCACAATATTTGGCATCAACATACATGCCGAAGAGCAAAACGACACGATTTACAATCCTTCGGTAATATTCACCGGGATGCCTAAAAAATATGAGATAGCCGGGATACGGGTCTCCGGGCTACAAAACTATGAAGACTATATCGTAATAGGATATTCCGGTCTGGCCGTAGGCGACGTAATCGAGATTCCGGGCGAGGACATAACCAATGCGGCAAAACGATTCTGGAGACAAGGACTGTTCTCTAAGATTCAAATCCGCGTAGAAAAGATTTGCGGTGACAAGGCGTGGTTGCTGTTCGACCTGCGCCAACAGCCGCGCATATCGCAAATCAACTACCACGGAGTGAAAAAAGGCGAGCGGGAAGACATTGAGGAACGTCTGAACCTGATGATAGGCAACCAGATTACGCAAAACATCGTCAACCGCGCGGAAGAAATCATAGCGGCATACTTCAAGCAAAAAGGATTCAACAACGTGGAAGTAGACGTAAGGCAGACACCCGACCTGAGCCACGAGAACGAAATGATTGTCGACATAATAATCGACAAGAACGAGAAAATCAAGGTTCACAAAATATATATAACCGGCAATCAGGTACTTTCCGACAAGAAGCTGCAACGAGTAATGAAAAAGACCAACGAGAAAAAGCGTCTTGTCAACCTGTTCCGCCAAAAGAAATTCGTCGACAAGGATTTCGAGAACGACCTGAACCTTATCATAAAGAAATACAACGAATTAGGCTACCGTGATGCCAAAATCCTGAAAGACAGCGTGGCACGCTATAATGAGAAATATGTCGACGTGTTCATCGAAGTGGAAGAGGGACAGCAATATTTCATCTCCGACATCACATGGGCTGGCAACACAATCTACCCGTCGTCGATGCTCGACAACATCCTCGGAATGAAAAAAGGCGATGTCTACAACCAGACACTCCTCAACAAACGCACGATGGAGGACGACGATGCCGTGGCCAACCTCTATATGAACCAAGGCTACCTGTTCTTCCAGCTCATTCCTATCGAGTCGAAAATCGAAGGCGATTCCATCGCATTGGAAATGAGGATTATGGAAGGTCCGCAAGCGCGCATCAACAACATCGTGATAAACGGTAACGACCGCCTGTACGAAAAAGTGATACGCCGCGAGCTGCGCGTGCGTCCGGGCGACCTGTTCTCGAAGGACGCTTTGCAACGCTCCGCCCGCGAAATCGCCCAAACAGGGCACTTCGACCCCGAGTCGATGGACATACGCCCCGAACCCAACACCGAGAACGGAACTGTAGACCTGATTTTCGACCTCACGTCGAAGAACAGCGACCAAGTGGAGCTATCCGCAGGATGGGGACAGACTGGTATCATCGGAAAGGTGGCTCTGAAATTCACCAATTTCTCCATCAAGAATTTGTTTAATCCGAAGTCGTATAAAGGAATCATACCGCAAGGAGAAGGACAAACATTCTCCATCAGCGCGCAGACCAACGCCAAGTACTATCAGGCCTACAGCCTGTCGTTCCTCGACCCGTGGTTCGGCGGAAAACGCCCGAACTCGCTCTCGGTGTCGGCCTACTATTCCCGCCAGACGGGTGTAAACTCCAGCTTCTATAACGACAATTACTATAACGGCTATCTCTACAACAACTGGGGCAATTACTGGGGAGGCAGTTACTATCCAAACTACTATGGCGACTATTACCAGAACAGCATAGAGAATGCCTACGACCGCAACAAATACCTTCAGATGGCAGGAATCGCCGTAGGTTTCGGAAAGCGCCTCAACTGGCCAGACAACTACTTCACGTTCCAAGCATCGTTGTCCTACAACTGGTATCACCTGAAAAACTGGGAATACCTCTACTATATGAACAACGGTACGTCGAACGCTTTCGTGCTCGGCCTGTCGTTCGCGCGCAACAGTATCGACAACCCTATTTACACACGTAGCGGTAGCCAGTTCTCCCTCGACCTGAGCCTCACCCCTCCGGTATCGCTCTTCTCCAACAAGAACTGGAAAGCGTTGTCGGAAGCCGGGACACAGGATGCAAAGAAAGAGATGTACCGCTGGATAGAGTACTGGAAACTGAAATTCAAGGCACGCACTTACACCCCGCTTACCGACCCCGAAGGGAAATGGACGCTTGTGCTCATGACCCGCGCCGACATCGGTTTGCTCGGAAGCTACAACAAATACCTGAAATCGCCGTTCGAGACATTCTATGTCGGCGGTGACGGTATGTCGGGAAGCTACGGATATGCACAGGAAACGATAGCATTGCGCGGTTACGACAACGGTGCGTTCACGCCATGGACAAAGGACGGTTATGCGTACACCCGCTTCTGCATGGAGTTGCACTTCCCGTTCATGTTGCAACCGACGACAACAATCTACGGACTGGCGTTCCTCGAAGGCGGTAACGCTTGGAACGATATGAAGGACTTCTCTCCGTTCAATCTGAAACGGTCGGCCGGTGCCGGAGTGCGCATCTATCTGCCGATGGTCGGCATGATGGGTATCGACTGGGCTTACGGTTTCGATGAAGTGTTCGGAAAAAAAGGCGGAGGCCACTTCCACTTCATACTTGGTCAAGAATTCTAAAAAAGCGATAATTTAAAGTTAACGGAATAAACCACATCGCAAATTTGATGTCACATATCCAAACGAAAAAACTCAAAGCTATGAAGAAAATAATCGTTACGGCCATAGTGGCCGCAATATTCTCAATCGGGGCTTACGCACAGAAGTATGCTCTGGTCGATATGGAATACATACTGAAGAACATCCCGCAATACGAGATGGCAAACGAGCAGCTCAACCAAGTGTCGCTCCGCTGGCAGAAAGAGGTGGAAACAAAGACCAAAGAGGCAGAGACACTCTACAAGAACTACCAAAGCGACATGGTATTCCTGACTGATGAGCAAAAAACTAAAAAAGAAGAAGAAATAGTTGCCAAAGAAAAAGAAGCGGCAGAACTGCAAGCAAAATATTTCGGTCCGCAAGGCGAACTCTACAAGAAACGCCAGTCGCTGATGGAACCGATACAGAACGACATCTACGAGGCTGTCAAGAAAGTGTCGGAAGAAAAAGGCTATCAGGTGATTTTCGACCGCGCCTCATCGGCAGGCATTGTGTTTGCGTCGCCAAGAATCGACATAAGCAACGAAGTACTGTCCAAATTAGGATATTCAAAGGATTAATATTATCTTTGCCACCAAAGAAAAAAACAAATTTAAAAGCATAAAACAAAAATGTTAAAAAAATTATTATTAGCAGCCGCATTGGTTGTGCCGATGTGCTTGTCTGCCCAATCTAAATTCGGATACGTAAGTTCTATCGAGATTTTCAATCTCATGCCGGAAAAGGCTACGGCAGAAAAGTCATTGCAAGAAGTAGGTCAGAAATATGACACCGAATTCAAAGCCCTTCAGGATGAGTTCAACAAAAAATTCGGAGAATATCAGGCTCTTGCACAGGACACTCCGGCTTCTATAAAAGAACGCCGCGAACAGGAACTTCAAGAACTCCAGACAAAAATCCAGAACTTCCAGCAAGTGGCAGGTCAGGATTTGCAACGCCAGCAACAAATTCTGATGGCGCCTATACAGGAAAAAATACAGACAGCCATACAGTCGGTAGGCGCTGAGAACGGATTCACTTTCATCTTCGACAGTTCTACATTCCTATATCACGGCGCTGATGCGGTTGACGTAACACCGATGGTGAAGGCTAAGCTCAATCTCAAAGACGCACCTGCTGCAGCAACGACAGGAGCGGCAGCAAACACCGAAGCTACTACAACAAAATAAGACTACTTAATTGTTTCCATAATAATAAGACGGAGGGCGGCTCGACAGTCGCCCTCCATTTTTTTATTTATTGGTGTCCGCTAAAAAATCAGGATTTTATTGTATGACATTTATTCATAAGCACTTAATATGGCACTATGGAAAGAGGGCTTGTGTCTCTTTCTTCCACCTACGGCTGCGCTCCGCTTACCGTAGGTTCTCTGAAATGACACCGCTCCGCGGTTGCCCACCCATCACTAACCGAATGTCTGTATTCTTAGCGGACACCAATATTTTTTATTATTGGTATCCGCTAAAGATTTAGAGTATAGTTGACAGCATACACTTTTAAAACTCGAAATGCACTCCGCCCTCGAACGTAGCCTTAGGCATCGGATAACCGGCGTTAATCTCGTAACGCTGCGCAAGCAGATTCTCTCCCCTCGCCCATAACGACAGCCATTCAGTAGCACGGAAAGAACCGCGCACGTTCCAAAGCACGAAATTCTCGGTCTGCGGATTATCTCCAACAGCGGTGTATAGCCCTGCTATATACTGCACTCCTGAAGAAACGTCCCAACGGCCTTTCGAAAAGTTAGCTCCAGCATAAAGTTTATGCTCCGGAGCGGCCACAACAGGATTCCTCATATGCAGATAGCTGTAATTGGCATCGACCGACCACAGGCGGTTTATCCTGTAGGCAACCTGCGCCTCAACCCCGGCATTGCCAATCTTTCCTGAATTCTGGTTCAGCATCCCGCTGCCGCTTGGATTAGGCAGCCTCATGATAAGGTTCTTGCCGTCGATATAAAACAGATTCAACCCATAATGCAAACGTCCTCCAAGCAGACGCTGGGAAAAAGCCAGCTCATAATTCCACATACTTTCAGGCTGCAAGTCAGGATTCTGCGGAGGAAACATATACATCTCGCGCAATATCGGATAGCGGAATCCCTTAGCGGCCGATGCCTTCAGCTCGACATTCTCCGGCAAATGGAACGCCGCACCGAATTGAGGCACCCATTCCGTACCGACACGGGAATGGTGGTCGACACGCAAACCGGCATTCAGCGTCAGCCACCGGCTTATATCCTGCCGGAAATCCACATAGCCGGCTATTTCGTTCTCGCGCTTGTCCACCAAGTCAGAACGGGTTCCGGCATCCTCTCCTTTTACATATTCCGTCCAAGCCTCCCCGCCATAGCGGAACCAGTCGAAACCGAACGTAATACGGTTTCCCTCAAAAAATTGCGAGCTTTGGTAAAACGACACTCCCATCATATCGTCAAACGAGTTGAACCTTCCGTTCTGAGGCGATTCTCCGGCACTCGGCGTATAACCGTCGTTTATCCAATGCTTGCCCCAATTATAGAAAAAGCTCAAACCGCCGGATGTCCGCTCATATTTATTCTCCAAAGCAAACGATGCCACGCCCCGTGTGATTCGCTGGTCGCCCTCCAACAACGGAGCCGAGACAGGGCCGGGATAAGTGGCGTTGAAATGCGTCACGTTGACATCCGCATAAGTGTTCCAATTCGCCGTCAAGTCGTACCCGAGTTTGGCATAACCGCCATACTGCTCGAACTGCATATTGTCGCGGTGTCCGTCTGTCCGGTTATAAGAACCACTCACCACCGACGAGAAACGGCCTTTCCGCACACGGTTTGTCAACTCCGTTTCCAAAGTGTTGTAAGAGCCATAACCGGCACGCAAATCCGTCTTCACTCCATCCTCACGCATCTTCCGCGTGACTATGTTAATCACACCTCCCATGGCATTCGAGCCGTAAAGCACGGAAGCCGGGCCACGGAGCACCTCCACCCTGTCGGCCAACAACGACTGGTAAGAGTCGGAAATCGGATGCCCGAAAATACCGGCATACTGGGGATGTCCGTCAATCAGCACCATCAATTGCGCCGAACCGCCGCTCAATCCCCGCAAAGAAATTCCCCCGGCTGCTCCGTCCGACACTCCATAGCCCATCACACCCCGCGAAGTGACAAACAACCCCGGCACTTGTTCTGTAAGCACCGGCAAAAGCGACGGCTGAAGCCCCTGCTCTATCTCTTTCCGGTCAATCACCGAAACAGTCTGCGACAGATGGCGCACGTCCGTCTCGTTTCTCGTACCGGTAACCACAAGCTCTTCCAAAGAACGGTTGACAGAAAGCGAATCCGTCTCCTCAGCCCGCATCGAAACGGAAGAAGACAATATCACACAGCAAACAATAAATAATCTTCGTATCATAAATCTGCAATTTTCACATTGCAAAATTAATACGACTACAGATTTAACAAACTACCTGTTTAACAGTATTGCCTACCTTTTTTACAGAAGCCGTTCACTTTCCTCGAAATCCTCATAAAGCGCAACCGGGCCATAGTGCCAATATTTCGTTTCTTCTTTCTCCAATTTTTTATAAGTGTCCGAATGATAATATGCCCGCAAAGCATCCAACACCGAACCGCCTCTTTTATTTATATAAATACGCGCGAACGAACTTGCCTTTCCGGGCAAAAGCAAATACAAGTTTTCCGATGTAATTTTCCTATCCATCTATCATCTCTCACTTTATAATTTTCACATCAACAAACGACAAACATTCCAACGAACGTTCTGTATGAAACAACATCTGATCCACCAATTTATAGACTTTCAGCTCCCGCAAAAGTCCATTCTTATCCAACAACCCGCTCTCATATAATGCAAAAGCAGCATAAACACGGTCATTTGCCACCGGACCATATATCAAATCATAGTCGTGATTGAAATCAGGATTCATACGATTACTCATCACAAAATCCAACCAAGCCTCTGATGGAGAATCAAACCGCAGCATCATCATTTCCCCTGCCTTTTCTTCATCTAAAGCATAAACATTGACATAGCCAGCATTCAATTTCATAAGTTGCATCCGCCTCCGAGCCCACTGTCCAGCCTGATGAAAAGATGTGGTTGTATAAAAACCAGAACCATAATCCAAGGTTCTTTCCGGTTGGATTATTCGCGGATTGCGCACCACCTCTACACTACCATGATACAGTTCCATCAGTCATTCCTCCTATTTTCTATATATTCATCTATATCAGCCAATATCCATTCCGGACTTTGTGTATGCAACACCTCAAAATTATCAATTAAATATTCAGATACTCCATTTTTGTCAAACAAATCCATAACCGCATCACCCGGCATGCCTACATGCGTTTTGTAATTCTCTATACAAAACGACAAAAAATATGCAATATCCAATTCATGCTTTGTCATAAACACCAAGCCTTTTTGCAAATATAGCGAAAGTCGAGAGCAGAGACAAACGAAAACGGAGTTTTCAGGTTTGGCTATGCCGAGACGCAGCCTATATTATCCAAATATAGCGAAATCCACTGAAAATACAAAAAACAGGCGGACTGCTTTTACGCTTCCGCCTGTTTCATTACCCAATTTTCTGTATGCTAATTATTCACCCCAGAACTTCTCGGCATCGGTCGTGAGGTTATACATAAAATCACCGAGATTCTTCACAATGCTGTCAAACAGACTGCGGCTCTCGAACCAGCTTTCCGGTGGAGTCCAACGCACATCGTCACGCTTCGGTGACACTTTCATATCGCACCCGCTGAACAGCCACGAGGGTAGCAACGCCTCAGTATTGCGCATACTGAACAGAGAGAACGGCGAACTTTTCCTCTTTTCTTTCAGCCGCTCGTCGTCGGAAGGCAACCATCCGTAAGTCGAGGAGAAACGCTCCATCCGGCCGAACGTAAACTCACCCGTCTCTCCGTTCTCATTAAGCATCTCGATACGGTAACGCCCAGTAGAGACAGTTGCGGCGACCCTTCCGTTGAAACTCATAAGGAAATTGAGATACATGTGCATCATCGGGTCTGGAATGTCGAAATTAATTCCACCGACCATAAGTTGTCCGCCGTCAACCACCAAATACTTTCTGTCACCGTCGTTGATTATGCCGGAAACACGCATCGGCACGAAGAAGAACTTGGCCTGTACGCTCCCCTCTCCGGCCGAGCTAAGCATCGGAGCGGCATAGTACTCATCCGGATTGATTATCATAGTCAGGAATCCGCTCGTGCTATCTCCGTATGGCGATGAAATACCATTTCCGGCATCCAGTTCCAAATAGGCCGTGGCCGGAATTTTCATCGAATCGTCCGACGTGTCCATAATGTTGACAGGAGTAGAAAGCACCAGCGTCTTGTCTATTTTCTCTATGCTGTCTTTCTCAATGAAATGTGCCGTGAAGGAGAGGTTCTCGCCTGTGACAGTGAACTGCGCGCCGCTTCCTCCGGGCTGCACCATCGGCGAGTTGCAATCGATGCCCGACAGTTTCCAGCCTTCCTTGGCAGTTGCTGTAATATTGACAGCCTCACCCAGCTTGTATTGTCCGCCGCCGCTCACCGTACCGCCTTCCGGAGGATCGGCCACCACCGAGACATTATAGACTGGCTCGTCCACCACGCGTGGACCGATAGGCTTCGTCACATAATTTTTGAATATTATAGGATAAGGTATCGGCACAGGGACAGGATATGGGTCGCGGATGACCAAAGTGTCAGGAGTTCCCGGTATTTTAACCGTATCTCTCGGAGGCTCAGGATAATAAGGCAATTGGTAACCGGGGTCGATAACCTTCTCCATATCCGCGTCAAACACAATAGTGAACTGCGCCTTTTCGTCGATGAATCCCCTATACGATTTCGCGTTCATACCTTCGGCATCTGCCATTGATATTGCTGCCCGCGCAAGAAAATCCTCCGTAAACGTCCCGACACTCCAGTATTTCGAACGGTTTTCCGTAACATACCAGTCGCGTATCACGATTTGTCCGCTCGGAGTAATTACAAACGGGTCACCTCCGCTGACGGAAGCCACACCCGCTCCACCGAATACTATCCCGTCGGGATTAGCGTCGTTGCGGAACATGTCGAACTTCGCCGTCGTGCCGACTTCCTTGAAAGAAGTGTCGATTACGGTCACATATTCGTCAGTGGCATATTTCTCCTTATAAATAAAGGCATAACCGTCGGTAAACGGTGTGGCATGAGCATACTCCGCGGCGACATCCCCATTGCGGTCGATAAATTTATCGACACTCATATCTTCGTCGCGCCAACAGAAATAGCCGCAGCGGTAGTCGCTCACACAGCCCGAGAAAGCCTCGTCAAGCACGATTTTTCCGGTCTTGTCGATTACCGACCATTTGCTGTTATAGCCATACTCCTTCTTAACAAGAGCCAGTCCGTCACTGAAATTGCGCGCAGTCTCGAACTGCGGCGTAATCACCACCTTGCCCTTTGCGTCGATATACCCCCATTTGCCTACTCCCATATCGTAGTGGGCGCGCAATCCGTCGGACAGAGGAGCGACTTTCCCGGCACTGGACGCCATACTGGATGTATAGCTGCCCTGCTTCTTGACAAGGTGCGGATACACCTCCTCGCCGGCCGTGTTGATATACACCCACACGGAGCCTGTCTTGAAATCGCCGGTGTCTTTCAGCACCAAGGCAAGACCGTCAACAAAGTTGGAGCCCTGCGTATATTTCAACGACAATTCCTTCACCCGCCCGTCTTTGTAGATAATGGTCAACGGATATTTCTTGTCCCAGCTATTGCTTCCCACTTGCTTCTCGCCTTTCACGAGGCAGGCTCCGCGGTCGAAGCGCGGATCTTGGTAGCGTCCAAGCCCCGACCATATATAGTCGAAAAGCATGTCGCCGTTTTTGAGGAAGAAAGCATACTTCCCATTGCCTTCATTATACACGGAGAACACACCGTCATGCACATCCGACACCTGCGCATAATCCGGCAAGCGGAGATAGCGCGTGTCAGGCGTGATGCGCGGTATGCTGAACGAAGTGCCATTCCACACCACGTCCTGTATTTTCGCCGACCCGGCGTCATTTGACTGTTGTGCCGGCTGCTTGCTCTCAGTTTCTTTCTTGTCCTGCTGTTGAGCATTAGGGTCAAGCAATTTCTGCACTTTCTCAGCCTCCTTGCTGACTTTCTCCAACCCCTTGCTCAACTTCTTCAAGAATTGGGCATCGGCATCGTAAGAAAAGCCGGCAACTAAAGCCAAAAGCACAAACAATATTTTTTTCATACGTCACTGTTTTGTTTTTTTAATAAAAAAGAGGATATGCCGCAACCACGGCACACCCTCACTGGCATAATATCAAAGAATCACTTGTCTATGCTCAATTTCCAATCGCCATCGACATTAACCAAATCCAAAGTCTGCTCATCTTCCGAGCCGTCGCCATAAACGACCTTCATTTCTACTTTCGCAGTCTTGCCGTCTTCTGAAATGGTTTCTGACAACACCTCCGTCGACGTTATCCCGCCTTTCTTCTCCATTTGTGCCTTTACTTTATCATTGAACAACGAAAGGAACATTTCTTTCGACTGCTCTTTCTCTTCCGCCGACAAATTGTCAGGGTAAGCAATCTGGTCGACTATTCCCTCATAGTCGCCGGACTTCATCATATTCCCCCAATTTTCTGCGGCAGCCTTAGGCGTAGATGTGTCACTTCCACATGCAGCAAACAACATTACTGAAAACACACATGCAAAAAAATAAATAAACTTTTTCATAACTGATAGGTTTTAAGTTAATAAATATATTTGTAAAAATCACTAAAAACAAAACACAGTCGCCAACTTCTTGCTCTTATAAATATCCGAAGGCAACAAATAATCGCCAACCATTCCCGGAATATTTATATGCGTAATCCGGCCTTCCGCCAAATCCATTCCATAAAAACGGAATACAAAGTCGACAAGTTCCGTACAATACAGCTTCGTCGTGTCCTCCAAATCGTAATTATGGTCAAACAGCACTTCCCGTTTTGCCAATTCCAAGGCTTTTCCCGCGACTTCAGCCAATGTGTCAGCACCTACAAGCGGACGCATTACCGCTCCTGAAGAGGCCCTTCCCTCATCAAAAAAGGAATCGACACTTTCTATCTTCACCCTGTCGGTATCTCCCTCGAAATCCGGCTCCCCGGGAACAGCGTGCACCACCATGAATTCACCATCCTTGACAACAACCACACCTATATGCGAGTATTTGCCTCCACGGTCGGCATAAAGTACCATATGGCTCACGACACTGCCACCCTTCCGGAAAACTATATCGCCCTCTTGCAATTCCGGGAGATGAAGTTCACGCTCCACAGACGCTCCGCCATTACATCCTTGAACAAGCATAAACATTGCCGCTAACACAGACATATAATATATGGTCCTCATAAATGTAATGCCAGTTTGTTTTAAAGTCGTTAACCTATTTGCAAATATAGTTTAAACGCTCTCTCATAAGTGTTCACTACACCCGAAATTAATGTCAATAAAACAAAAAACGACACAGCGAACCGTTCACTGCGTCATTTTCCGTTCATTCCGTCAATTTTATCCCCGCCACGCCAACTATTCAGGGGGGGGGTAAAACTCCTTGCAAGGCCATTGTACGGTATTTTTTAGGAGTCATGCCATATTTTTTCTGAAAAGCCCGGCGGAAAGTGCTGATTGAGTTAAAACCAACCTGCTGGGCAATATCTTCCTGCGACAAATTGCACTCCGCTGAACGAAGCAGCTCTTCCGCATACGTCAGGCGATAGCCGTTGATGAAATCGTAGAAGTTCACATTCAACTTATTGTTAAGGTACAACGAGAAATAATTGCGGTTAGTACCTATCATCTTAACGACCTCGGCCATAGTCAACTGGGGATTACGTGCAATCTGCCGTTCACCGAACAACAATTCTATCTCACGGCTGAAATCCATCGGCACTTCACGGACACAGCCTTCAGAATCAATCTCCTCGACAGCGGCTACAGCCTCCTCCGCAATCTGTCCCTGCCTTTTTGTGCGATAGCTTATCAACCCCCACACAATCAATATGAGCATATAATAGAACGTATCCATCAACGCAGAATAATCATTGAACATCATCAATGCCCCCCAAAAAGCAAATACTATAAGAAACAGCACTATGACCTTGCTCAACCAGCCCACATCGACAGCCTCCACATCAGAATAATAATTCTCGGCCGCACGCATATATTCCCCTATCCACCTTATCATCAACACCAATATCACTATGCTATAAACCACGCAAGCCACAAACATAGCGTAATAAATCCAGTTCCATCCGGTAGCCGCATAGACTCCCAGCCCTACAAAATAGGGCACAATGTGCATCAGGACTCCACGTGTCGTAAAATATTTCGGCTTAAGCAAATCCATCGCATAAAACGAGCAAGTAAACACTACCGACATATCAAACAACAACATAGACCGGTATATACGCTCGGAATCAACGAACATATCCACACTGTAGAACATATCTTTCAACAGCAACAAGAACCAAATGAAAAATATCACGGCCGTGGTCCTGTAAAGACGGCGTTCTTCCCTTCGCTTATAGAAATAAATCCCTTCCACAAGAAAGAACATACAGCAAAAGCCATTGCAAAAGGCACTTAAATATTGCATTCTATAATATTGAGTATTATTCAGACACCAATCTTACCCTACCATCAAAATGCGTCAAAGCACATACCAAGTTCCATACAATCGGCACGCCGGCACGAAGCCGGCGGCCTGACCGTCACTTGCCCTTATACTTCGCGGCCTGTTCCGCTATCAATGCAGAATCCTCGAAATAGTTTATCTTCATAGCCCGGCGGACATCGTCGAGCGTGGCGGCGGCCACTTCACGCGCGGCCTCGCTCCCCCGCTTGAGAATATCGAACACTGCCGGAATATCTTTCTCGAATTCATGGCGGCGTTCACGTATCGGGGCAAGAGTCTCCTCAAGCACGGCTATAAGCGTCTTTTTCACTGTTCCGTCACCCAATCCGCCACGAGTATAATGGTCTTTCATTTCCTGCAAACTCTGATAGTCGGGGCAATACTTCGAGAAATCCTTGTCATTGCAAAAAGCGTCCAGATAAATGAACGGACAATTACCTTCCAAATGTCCCGGATCGGAAATATTAAGATGCAACGGGTCGGTATACATGCTCTTCACTTTCTTGGCCACTTCTTTCGGAGTGTCGGAAAGATAAATGCAATTGCCGAGCGACTTGCTCATCTTCGCCTTTCCGTCGGTTCCCGGCAAACGCATACATACGGCATTCTCCGGCAACAGAATCTCCGGCTCTACAAGTGTAGGGCCGTAAACGTGGTTGAACCGGTTGACAATCTCGCGCGTAAGCTCTATCATAGGCTCCTGATCCTCACCGGCCGGCACCGTCGTGGCGCGGAAAGCCGTAATGTCGGAAGCCTGACTCACCGGGTAACAGAAAAATCCTACCGGTATACTTGCCTCGAAATTGCGCATCTTGATTTCCGTCTTTACCGTCGGATTGCGCTGCACACGCGACACAGTGACAAGATTCATATAGTAGAAAGCAAGCTCCGTCAGTTCCGGCACCTGCGACTGGATGAATATCGTAGTCTTCTCCGGGTCGATTCCAGCAGAAAGGTAATCGAGAGCCACCTCTATGATATTCTGCCGTATCTTTTCAGGATTGTCGGCATTGTCGGTCAACGCCTGCGCGTCGGCTATCATCACATATATCTTGTCGTACTCGCCGGAATTCTGCAACTCGACACGACGGCGAAGCGAACCCACATAATGTCCTAAATGCAATTTACCGGTCGGCCGGTCGCCTGTCAATATAATCTTACCCATAACTTTTTCATAATTTAACTACAAAGGTAGTCAAAATCTCAATACATACTGCGCAACCACTCCGCAAAAAAATAATCACATACTCTGTATGCGCCATTATCCACCGTTATCCAATTCTCTTTGAGCAACGATCTCACAGCGGACTGCACGGAACTTACTACAGCTTTCATACATCTTTACGTAAAAATCGGAATACGTGCCATCATCAATCCTCCCATAAATAACCAAATAAAACACAAAAAAAATAACAGCAGCCTGTCCTCCCGGATATGCCGCTGTCCCCTATGTGTCTGTAATGTGTTATGAGTAGTAGTTATGTCTCATGAACCTAAATTCGATTATTAAACACATAATCTTCCCTTTTTGTTCGCCCAAAACGATATTTCATCTTATTTAATTTAGATGGGCAACAAGCACGCCCACA
This sequence comes from uncultured Porphyromonadaceae bacterium, assembly GCA_900550025.1. Classification (GTDB taxonomy): domain Bacteria; phylum Bacteroidota; class Bacteroidia; order Bacteroidales; family Muribaculaceae; genus Limisoma; species Limisoma gallistercoris. The sequence continues at coordinate 24,200 of URQP01000022.1, forward strand.
CCACGGCTACTTTTGTATCAGAAAGGAGACAGAACACAATGAGAATCGAAAACGGCAGAATAGAAAAAGGCGACGAACTCTATGCTACATTGACAGTGGCAGGCAGCACAATGGTCGAGCTGAAAAAAGTGGAGGCATCAAGCATCGAGGAAATAATGAGGAAACTGCGGAAAACCGCATCCCGGTACACGGGACTGGCAAAAGTGCATATCCGCAACCGCACCCGCGGATGGGCAATACAGAAAGCCATGTTTGCCAGCAACCCGCTCCCGCCGCAATACACTTGCGACAACACAGGGCAATATGCGCTGCAATTCTAAGGATTATACAAATCCTTATTATAAAAGTCAAGAATACGGCTGGCAGCGTTGTAAGCCGCGACAGCAGGACTGTCCGGATTAATCTCCGCTGCCTTGCAATAGTCGCTCATGGCGTGTTTCCAGTCGTTATGCTTACGATAGGCGTTCCCACGCAAATAATAAAGCTCGTCACAGGCGGGATTTGCAGCTATCATACCGTTGAGCAAAGCTATCGCTCCAGATGTATCATTCGAGTCAATCAGACTTTTAACCTTGTCAATATCTGTCATGTCTTTTAGAAAAATCTGCCGCAAAATTAATAGTTTCAATATTTTTATGCCTCAATTACAAGAAAAATCCGTAATTTCACGTCCGATAAAAACCGATATTGCAATGAAACGACTGATAATTATTGGCATAATCAGCATTATTGCCGCCACATCTTACGGATTCACCTACGACAACGGCCGCGCAAGCCTTTCGCCATATCCGGAATGCACAAGCATCTCAGAATACCCAGACTCCCTCACTCCCATATTCATCAACCACGTTGGCCGACACGGCTCACGTTATCCGGCAGGCTCTTTCCACACTATGACGCTCAAAAAAGCCTTGGACGAGGCCGATTCCTTGAATACAATTACCCCGCTCGGCAAACAGCTGAAAAAAGAGACCGAACGAGTGATTGAAGCCACAGCAGGACGCTGGGGAGAGCTTGACTCAATCGGAGAAAAAGAACACCGCGAAATTGCCGGGCGCATGTACAAAAAATATCCGCAACTGCTCGACAGCGCAAACATATCCGCAATTTCCTCGGATTCACCGCGCAGCATAATGAGCATGTATTTCTTCACACAACAGCTTGCAAAATCTGCTGAAGAAATAAATATCACTACTGAATCGGGCAGCAAGTTCACTCCTCTGATGCGCAACTATGAATTGGACGAAGCATATCAGGCATACCGCAACGACACCGCATACACAGCCGCATACAACCGCTTTGCCGCGGCAAACATACCGATTGAGCCGATTTTGCGGGTACTGGGCGAAGAATATCCGCTCGACTACTCCACGGTCTACGACCTTGCGCTGGCAGAATACTATGTATCGGCCGGGATGAACGCAATGGGGCTGGAACACGACGCGTCGAAATACTTCACCATCGACGAATACCGCAAACTGTGGTCTGTTTTCAATTTCCGCCAATACCTGCTCTATTCTGCATCTTTGGTATCAACCCGCCCGGCGGAGATTGCCGCGCCGCTGCTGCAAAACATAGTAGCGACCGCCGACAGCGTTGTCACCGGCAAACTGCACATAGCCGCAAAACTGCGTTTCGGGCACGCCGAGACGCTGATGCCGCTGATGGCGTTGATACAAGCCCCCGGATGCTACTACCTGACACACTACTACGACACTCTTGCCGACAACTGGAAAGACTACGAAATGTTTCCGATGGCGGCAAACCTGCAATTAGTATATTTCAAAGCTCCGTCAGGCAAAATATACGTCAGGGCGGAATATAACGAAAAGCCCATACAGCTGCTGCCGGGAGCGAAATCACAATACGTCGACTGGAACGACCTCCGTCTGCGCTTCCTCGAACTGCTGCCTTTGGAATAAGGACACAGCCAAATATAAAATATAAAACAATTAAAATACCATATAAACTCAACTTTTTACATTTATAATACAATCAAACTTTGTATATTTGCACAAATAAACTACGCATTCAACGAATGATATTTATTATATCTTCATATGGAGGCTTTTATATTTTTGTAAAATGTGTAACAACAAAAACTTATAATTATGAAATAACATAGCGACTTGATGCATACATCGTAATAGGAAAAGCGTTTTATTTTATTCTATCTATCAGAAAGTTTGGCGACTTATCGTAGATACCGATTATGAATAATTTAAAATGTCTGCGCTATAGGCGTGGGCTTTTAGATATTTAATCGGTACGGTTTCGCCAAACACCGCTGATAGATGAATATACTAAAGTCCCCGCTTTTTTATGTATGAATCCGAACTTAAAATGTGGACTTTTCCTTTCACTA
>URQP01000023.1 GCA_900550025.1 uncultured Porphyromonadaceae bacterium
TACCTTTTTCTTAAAAATTCATTCTTTCAGTAGCACTATGCTAAGTTATGAATCTTTTTTCAATCGCACAAAATATTTTCAAACTTTTTTACATACTAAACCCGAAGAGAGCCCAACGCCTGCCATGCCGTAAAATAATGCTTTATAACACACGCCTATACAGCAGAATAGCGTCACACCCCGCAAAACGGACAATTATTCACGCCTTAGAAAAAAGGCCACATATAATATATGTGTAACACCGGAAAAACAATGTAACAGAACTGTATCAAAACAGAATTCCGTCAGGCTTAGCCGCCGGTTTTCTAACAAACCAAAAGATTTTGCAAGAAAAAAGCACCGATTTTTAATGTTTAGACCACACGTCAAGGCATTTCGAGAGTGTTAAAATTTAACAATTAAGCCAGCAAACTTAACATTTTGTCCACAATTCACCCAAAAGCATATCAATCAGCCCATTAACCTGTCTTTCAAATTATAACATTGATGGCCGATAAAATGTGGTTGAGTCCATACGCGATCGCGGGATATAGGGGCCGCGCACGGCATCAAGGCATCGGTGCGCAGCCTCCACGAGGCTGAATCAGATATGGCAGTGGTCCCACTCCCACGGCGAAGCCGTGTTTCCTATACGAAGCTATTAGCGTCCGCTAAACCCAAATCATTAAATATTTGACAGACTGCCATACACCCTGAGGTGTCCTCCCCTGTTCACGAAGCGGAGCGGAGTTAATAGGGGAGGTGTCCCAACGGGACGGAGGGGTTGCCAGATTCACCGTCATGCGGAGAAAACAGACAGAGTGCGGATTTCACTGCTCCGCAGTGATTTGGCAACCCCCTCGGCTCTTTGTGCCACTCCCCCTATTTGCTGCGCAAGCTCCGCAAACAGGGGGAGACATCCCGATACCACTGCAACGGATAGTGAATAGCCAGCTTGCTTTTTGAGGATAAGAAAACTTCGCATAGGTCGCCCCCATAACATAGTCGCTTCAAGCGCAGCCTCCATACTATCTCTAACCCGCGTATATTTTGCGTCCAAATTTCAACAAATTCCGCAAAAGTTTGGCTGTTTAAAGTATTTTACATACTTTTGTACCCATCAATAAGCGCACTGCATAGTCGCATTATTCAAGCCGCGCTTATTTCTCAAAAACAAATTTCATTTTATCAATTTACATTTAGACCAGCGATATGCACGATAATGTTGCATATCCGCAAAATTTGAACGAAAAATAAAGTTTATGTATAAGCTATCAGAACTTCAAGAAATGCCCCTCGCATCCCTGAAAGAAGTGGCACAATCTTTAGGATTGAAGAAAGTGGACAATCTCGAAAGCGAGGATTTGATAAACAGCATCCTTGACCATCAGGCTGAACAAGCCGCACAATCCGCAGCCAATACCACAGCAAAGAAAAGCAAAAAGGCAAAAACCAAAGCCGAAAAGCCACAGCAAAAAACTGAAGAAAAAAAAGCAGAAGACAACAATAAAGCCGAAAAGCCGGCCGCCAAGAAAGAAAAAGCCTCAAAGCCCAAAGAAAAAGCGCAAAAAAAGAGCGACGAGGCTGAACAGGCCGACAAGCCTACAGAAATGGCGATAGATTTCGAGGCTGCCGCAACAGCTGAAAATCAAACTACAGAGCAACCATCCGAGAAAAAGACGGCAAAGAAGAAAAACGTCACGAAAAAGGCAGAAGAGGCCATGCCGGAAAAAGAAGAAGCAAAAGAGCCCATACAGGAGCAACCACAAAATCCCGACATTCAGCAACAGCCGCAAGAAGGAAAGCCCGGACAGGAAGAATCTCCAACCGGACAACCCGAAACCATACAGCAACCCGCTGCGCAGCCGAAACCCATAGCAGCGCCGAAACGCAAGGATGAATCGTTCAGCATGTTTTTCGGAAAAGGACAAAAGTTCGTGCCGCGCTCGCAACAACAAAAACAGAAAGACGAGCAAGCCGCTCAGGACAGCGCACAAAGCCAACCGGCAGAAACGGCAATCGCCGCGCCGGCACAGCCCGCGCAACAGCCGCGCCAGCAACAGAAAAACAACAACAAGCACCAGCAACGCAACAACAATAACAACAAGCAGCAACGCCAGCCCGAACAGCCGCTCTACGACTTCGACGGCATCGTGAAAGGCTCAGGCGTTCTGGAAGTGATGCCCGACGGCTACGGATTCCTGCGTTCGTCCGACTACAACTACCTGCCTTCGCCTGACGACATCTACGTGTCGCAATCTCAAATCAAGCAGAACGGACTGAAGACAGGCGATGTAGTGGAAGGCCCGATACGCCCGCCGAAAGAGGGAGAAAAATTCTTCCCGCTGTGCAGCGTGGAGCTGATTAACGGACGCACCACCGAATTCGTGCGCGACCGCGTGCCGTTCGAACACCTGACCCCGCTGTTCCCTGACGAGAAATTCGACCTCACGAGCGGAAAGACATGCAACCTGTCTACCCGCGTGGTGGATATGTTCTCCCCGATAGGCAAAGGCCAGCGCGGACTCATCGTGGCACCGCCGAAAACTGGCAAGACAGTGTTGCTTAAAGACATAGCCAACGCCATTTCAGAGAACCATCCCGACACATATATGATAATCCTGCTCATCGACGAGCGTCCCGAGGAAGTGACAGATATGGCACGCAGCGTAAACGCAGAAGTGATAGCTTCTACATTCGACGAGCCGGCAGAACGCCACGTAAAGATAGCAGGGCTGATTCTCGAAAAGGCAAAACGTATGGTGGAATGCGGCCATGACGTAGTAATATTGCTCGACTCAATCACACGCCTCGCACGTGCCTACAATACCGTGTCGCCGGCATCGGGAAAAATCCTCACGGGCGGTGTCGATGCCAACGCATTGCAAAAGCCGAAACGGTTCTTCGGCGCGGCGCGTAACATCGAAAACGGAGGCAGCCTTACAATCATCGCCACAGCGTTGACCGAAACAGGCTCGAAGATGGACGAGGTGATTTTCGAGGAATTCAAAGGCACGGGAAACATGGAATTGCAATTAGACCGCAAACTGTCGAACAAACGCATTTTCCCGGCTGTCGACATCGTGGCATCAAGCACACGCCGCGACGACCTGCTGCTCTCGCGCGAGACAATCAACCGCATGTGGATTCTCCGCCGTTTCCTTTCCGACCGCACACCGCTGGAAGCGATGGAATTTATCAAGGACCGCATGGAGCGCACCCGCACCAACGAGGAACTCCTCCTCACGATGAACGACTAATCTACATTTTTCATATTGAGAATGAGGGTTATGCGCGTCAATCGGCGCATAACCCTCATTTAATTCTTGCGGATGCTCCGTGATTTTCATAAATTTGCAAAAACGACAGGCTATGAACAAACTATATGCCCTGATAATGGCAGCTACAACCATCATCGCTCCAGCCAACGCGGCGGAAAGTATCAATATGATTGTCGGGACATACACCGGCAACGGAAGTAAAGGCATCTACTCTTACCGCTTCGACCTGCAAAGCGGTAAAGCCGTGCAATTATCGGAATTAGAGACTCCCAACCCGTCGTTCGTGACCCTGTCGCCCGATGGAATGGAAATATATGCCGTAGACGAATCGAACAAGGGAACAGATTCGGCCGTGTCAATAGACTACAATCCGGAATCCGGGAAAATGAGAATCATCAACAACCAGCCAACCAACGGCAAAGCCCCTTGCTACATCGCCACTAACGGACGGATAGCCGTGACAGCCAACTACAACGGCGGAAGCCTTTCTGTATTCCCCATAAACACTGACGGCTCGCTCGCCCCGATGTCGCAGCAATTCAAATACGAGCTTACCGGGTCCGCTCCCGACACCATCAGGCAGAAGTCGGCGCACGTGCATTGCACAATATTCACTCCCGACGGCACTTCACTGCTTGCCACCGACCTCGGTAATGACAGAATCTACAGGTTTGCCATCGAAAACGACACATTAAGACAAACGGCCGCCTACGACCTCCCTGCCGGTTCTGGACCGCGCCACCTCACATTCTCGCCCGACGGACGGTTCGCCTACCTGATTACCGAGCTATCGGGGGAAGTAATGGCTTTCGAGTTGAAGGGCAATCAACTACGGCACATACAGACAGCCACCTGCGACAAGGCCGGAGGACGCGGCAGCGCGGACATACACGTATCGCCTGACGGGCAATTCCTTTATGCCAGCAACCGCACAAAAAACGACGGAATAGCGATATTCCGGATAGACAAGCACACCGGCAAACTGGAAGAGACAGGATACCAGCCTACCGGCGTACACCCGCGCAATTTCGCCATAACTCCCGACGGACGCTACCTGCTGTGCGCATGCCGCGACAGCAACAAAATCAGCGTATACAAAACAGGCGCTGACGGACAGCTTACCGACACCGGAAACGACATAAACCTCCACAGCCCGGTATGCATAATATTCCACAAATAAAATTTCCGAAGTCATACCATATTTGTTCCACTAATTTACTACCTTTGCTCACTGATATTCATAATGGTGGATACAGCACAACCATTTTTATATAAAGTGCGGACATACAACAATGGACAACTCCGAGAAACAAAACAAATTGGATATGCGCTATCTCCGGATGGCAAGAATCTGGGCGGAAAATTCATATTGCACACGCCGGAAAGTGGGCGCGCTGATAGTGAAAGACAAAATGATAATCTCCGACGGCTATAACGGCACGCCTTCCGGTTTCGACAATGTATGCGAGGACAACGACGGACATACGTTCCCATACGTGCTTCACGCCGAGGCCAACGCCATAACAAAAGTCTCGCGCAGTAACAACAGCAGCGAGGGAGCCACCCTCTACGTGACGGCCGCACCATGTATCGAATGCGCAAAACTGATAATACAGGCCGGGATAAAGCGTGTTGTATTTTCCGAATATTATAGAATCGCCGACGGGCTCGAGCTGCTGAAAAAAGCGGGAGTAGAATGCGAATACATCGACGATTTCGCCGAAAGCGCAGAATAAAAGCGCATACGGCACGCTATTTGTTGTAGAAAAGAAGATACGAAAAAGTTCAGATACAAAAATGAGAGTTAAAAATAATCCGATTATTTGGCTACCGTTAGTCATTGCGATTTCTGTCGTGTTCGGAATATTCATAGGCAACCATGTCTCGACAAAGAAATTCATTCTCGACAAAGACCGCAAAATCAACACGGTGCTCAACTTCATCGAAAGCGAATATGTCGATACCGTCGACATAAAAGAGCTTGTCGAGATGGCCATACCGCAACTGATAGCCAATCTCGACCCGCACTCCTACTACATTCCGGCAAAGGACGTGAAAGCCGTCAACGACGACCTCAACGGCTCGATAAGCGGCATAGGAATAACGTTCTCTATGATGAACGACACAGCCCATGTCAATGAAATCATACCCAACGGGCCAGCCGAAAAAGCGGGACTGACACCGGGCGACCGCATCGTCACGGTGAACGACTCGTCGATTGTGGGAATGTCGATGGACAAAGTGGCAAGCCTCATACGGGGAATGAAAGACACTAAAGTAAAGCTCGGCATAAAGCGCAGCACAAGCAAGAAGCTGCTGCCTTACGAGATTACACGCGGCGACATCCCTATCAACACCGTCGACGCAAGCTATATGATTGACAAACGCACAGGCTACATAAAAGTAAACAAATTCGGACGCAACACCTACGATGAGTTCCTCAACGCCCTCAACCTCCTGAAAGGAGAAGGGGCTACCCGCTACATCGTGGATCTGCGCGGAAATGCCGGCGGGTTTATGGAAATGGCAACCTTGATGGTCAACGAATTCCTTTCGAAAGGCGAACTGATAGTCTATACGCTCGGGCGCGACCCGAAAGAGAATCTGCAAGTATGGAGCGACAACCACGGCTCGTTCCACGACGCTCAGGTAGCTGTAATAATCGACGAATATTCAGCAAGCGCAAGCGAGATATTCGCCGGAGCGATACAGGACAACGACCGCGGCATAATCATCGGCCGCCGTTCGTTCGGGAAAGGATTGGTACAAAAACAGACCTACCTGCCCGACAGCAGCGCGATACGCCTGACTACGGCACGATACTATACGCCTTCCGGACGCTGCGTGCAAAAAGACTACAAGAAAGGCGACGAGGCGTCGTACAGCCTCGAAGTATACAACCGCTATGAGCATGGCGAGCTTTATAATGCCGACAGCATCCGTATAGACAAAAGCAAAACTTACAAGACTATGAACGGCCGCACCGTATACGGCGGAGGAGGCATAATCCCCGACATATTCGTGCCTAACGACACTTCCGGCATATCGAGCTACTATGTCGCCGTGTTCAACAAAGGCCTGCTACACAGTTTTGCGTTCAAATACACCGACATCAACCGCCAGCAGCTCAATAAAGCAAAGGATTTGAAACATCTGTTGCGCATGCTTCCGTCGGACGATGCCTTGACATACGATTTCGTCATGTACGCAAAAGACAACGGCGTGCCCGTACGCTGGTATTACATCAGCCAGTCGCGACAACTTCTCGCACGTCAACTGAAAGCGTTGATTGTCCGCGACATTCTCGGCATGGAGGCGCAATACGAATTCGCCAACAAGAGCGACAAAGCCGTGCAAGCCGCACTAAAAGCTCTTAACGAAGGAGAGGGACGGTTCCCCGTAACGATAGAGCTGCACCGTCAAAACGCTAAGAAATGACGGCATCGAAAAACGAAATACGCCGCAATGTGAAGGCTCTTAAAAAGTCGCTCGACGACTCTTACCGGAAGAAAGCAGCCGCAAGCGTCCTCACATTGCTGCTACAATGCGATGAAATAGCAAACTGCCGCAACATCCTGCTCTACCACGCATTGCCCGACGAGCTTCCGACACGCGGCATAATAGAGGCATTCCGAGAAAAAGGCTTGCGGACATTCCTGCCACGTGTGGCGGGCGACGATTTGGAAGTCGTGGAATTTACAGGCAGCAATATTTCCACCGGGGCGTTCGGTATCGAAGAGCCTATGGGTAAAGATTCCGGAATCGGAGTGATAGACGCGGCAATAGTCCCGGGAGTGGCTTTCGACCGCAGCGGCAACCGCCTCGGGCGGGGGAAAGGATACTATGACCGATTGCTGCGCAACGCAAAATGCCATAAAATCGGAGTGGCGTTCAAATGCCAAATTGTGGATGAAGTGCCACACGAGCCTCACGACATCACGATGGATATGATAATAACCGACGAAGAAATAATCCGCCCTTTGAAGGCATAAATAATAACGGTATGGCATTAGTGACATCTGAAACGAAACTATGCGACGTGATACTCGACGAGCCGTCGGTAATCACCGTCATCAACCGCTTCGGCATAGCTCTCGGCGTAGGCGACAAAAGCGTAAAGGAAATATGCCGTCAGAAAGGAATCGACACTAATTTCTTCCTGACGATACTGAATGCCTATATCTACGAGTCCTTTTTCCCGGAAAACGGCTTCGACTCGTTCGGCGCGCAAGAGATAATCGGATATTTGGAAAAAACCAACCAATCATATCTGAGGTACCAGCTCCCGAACATAGAGCGCCATTTCAAGGCACTCATCGACCACAGCGACAAAAACAACAACCTGCCATTGCTGCTCAACCTCTACAATGAAGTAAAGGATGAGATGCACAAACGCATCGACAATGACAACTGCCATTGGTTCGCGGAAATATTGCGCCACGAAAAGGGAGTAGCACCCGGCCAACTGACAGTAGAGGCATCGGATGCCCGCCGCGCGGCCGACTCAATCGAGGATAAATTGAGTGATTTGAAAAATATGTTCGTCATACACCTGCGGGGCGACTACGACCGCAACCTCTGCCAAGCCGTGTTGTTCGCAATAATAAGTTTTGAAAAAGACATACGCCAGAACAACCGCATACGCAACCACATACTCTACCCGCTCGCCGTGGCGTTGAAAAAGGCATCGTCAAACAACTAAACATTACGGAAATGCAAACCGTCAACATAGCCGTAACGACACGCGACACGATGCTTGCCATCGGGCTGAAGCATCTGATACGCAATCTATTCGACATCAAGGTTTCTGTTTCCTGTCCGTCAAGAGGGAAAGAGACATCAGACCTCGCAAATGCCGACCTCATAATAACCGACAGCGAATGCTTCACTGCAAACCCGGGATTCTTCATCCCGCGCCGCAGCCGCACCCTGATAATAGCCTCCACGAGCATCTGCGACGACAACAACGGAATGCTGCTTGACCGCTACGCTGACGAGGCCACTTTGATAACACGGCTCACGGAAGCCATCAGCCAAGCCCACGACACATCGAACACAGGCAACGAACTGTCGCAGCGGGAAATCGACGTACTGGCTCAAGTGGCAAGCGGGCACACCAACAAAGAGATTGCCGACAATCTCAATATCAGCGTGAATACCGTATTGACCCACCGCAAGAACATCACCGCCAAGCTCGGAATAAAAAGCGTCTCAGGCCTCAGCGTCTACGCCATTATGAACGGCTATATCAGCAACACCGACCTCTAAGCCGATTTAAGCGAGATATCTAAAAATAAGACCTACGACTCCAACTCGGCAAGGATTTTCTTCAATTCCTCGTCGGTAGTAAGGAGTTTTGCCTTGCATATTTTCAAAAGTTCGAGAGAGCGCGACGTGTATTTCGACAGATTGTCGATGCTGCAATTCTCGCCCTGCATCTCTTTCACTATCGTTTCCAACTCGGCAATCGCCTGAGAATATGTCATTTTTTCCAATTCCTGATTTTCCATAATATAATTGCATTAACTTATTTCACTTCAGATACGACTTTGCCCGAAGCAAAGCGGGTTTCAATCACGTCGCCTTTTGAGAGAGAAGAAGCATCCGTCACAACCCGGCCGTTAGCCACTGTCAACGAATAACCGCGCCGCAGCACCCTTTCCGGCGACAACAGCTCAACCTGCTTCTCAAGCGCCTGCACACGCATACGCTCACGAAGCATGCACTGCCCCGCGGCAACCGAAACACGTTCTCCCCATGATTTCAAATCCTTGCTGGCCGATTCCACCCTCGTATGCGCACGGAGCGGAATGGCATTCACATAATTCTGCAACAATGACTTATTACGGACAATCACGTTACCGGCCACCAACGGTATGGTACCAGTATAATAAGCCAACTGCTGGCGCGCCGACGCAATCATCTCCGATGCCATATCGGCAATCATGTCGGAAACGGCGTTCAAAGCGTCCAATGCCGACTGCGCCCTGCCGACAAGCCATTCCGCCGCCGCAGTCGGAGTCTTGACCCTCACGTTGGCCACCTCGTCGAGCACCGTGGTGTCGCGGTCGTGCCCTATGCCGACAATAACCGGCAACGGAAATTGCGCCACATTGGCAGCCAGCTCATAATTGTCGAAAGCGTTAAGCTCCGAAGTAGCCCCGCCGCCACGGATAATCACCACACAGTCGAACAAACCGGCATTCGCATATATCCTGTTCAACGCCGCAATTATGGACACAGCAGTAGTCGCCCCCTGCATAGCGGCCGGAAAAAGGCACGTATAGAATTTCAATCCCGCCTGATTGCCATGCAACTGGTCCATAAAATCGCCGTACCCGGCAGCCGTACCGGCCGAAATCACGGCTATGCGCTGCGGCACCGGAGGCATCGCCAATTCCTTATTAAGATTAATGATTCCCTCGCGCTTCAAACGGTTGATTATCTCCATACGCTGCCTTGCCATATCGCCGAGAGTGTATGTCGGGTTGATGTCGGTTATCACAAGCGAATAGCCGAACTGCTCATGGAAGTTCGCGTTCACCTCAACCATCACCTTCAGCCCATTGCCGAAAGCCTGTCCGGTAGCAGCCTCGAAAGTATGGCGCAACACCGCGAAACGGCTTGCCCATATTATAGCCCTCGCCTTGGCCTCGGTAAGGCCGCTGTCAGGATTTTTCTGCACAAGCTCCATATAGCAATGGTTGCGCACCATCACATCGCTCGTCTCAGCAACTACCCAGCACCGTTGCACCGAAGCGTCGTGCAACAAACGGTTCACCCTGCGGTTGAATTCCAATAACGTTATAGCCGTTTCACCCATTTCGTCAAAAATATCCCCAAAGTTATAAAAACACGTCCTATTCCACAATTTTACACCTGCCTCATACGCATTTCTCCTTAAATCGCACCAGAAAAGTGCAAAATTAGCCGCATATTGCACAAAACCTGTGCAATTTTGCCAGTTTTCTGCACCAAATACGTGCAAATTAATTATATTTGCACAAAACAAACACTGATATGAACGATTTATATGAATTTTTCAACCGAAAATTGAGCAAAACGCCGACAACATTCCTGCGGTATAAATATCATCAAATCAAATGGAACGGACGGTTTTTCGCCATTGTGGGACCACGCGGCGTAGGAAAATCGACAATGCTGCTGCAATACATCAAATTAAATCTCGATACAGCCGACACTTTATACGTATCCGCCGACCATCTATATTTTTCAAGACACAAACTCGTGGAACTGGCTGACTTTTTTGCCAAAATGGGAGGGAAGCATCTGTTCATCGATGAAATTCACAAATACAACGACTGGTCAAGAGAATTGAAACAAATCTATGACAGCTTCGACGATTTGCAAATCGTCGTATCAGGCTCATCAATCCTCGACATCTACAAAGGTCTTGCCGACCTCAGCCGCCGTATGCCTGTATATGAAATGCAAGGGCTTTCATTCCGCGAATACCTGCATCTTTTCCATAATATAAAAGTACCTGCCTATAATATCGACCAAATTCTATCGAATAAAGTATCACTCCCGGGAATTGACCATCCCCTTCCGCTTTTCCGCGATTATCTCCGACGTGGATACTACCCGTTCGGGAATGATGAAGAGTTCGAGTTAGAACTGATGCAAGTCGTCAACCAGACTATGGAAACCGACATTCCGCAATATCTCCGGACAAACATATCAATCGGCAGAAAACTAAAAAGCCTGATGATGGTAATCGCAAAAAGCGTTCCCTTCAAACCTGTAATGCAAAAATTGGCGGAAGCAACCGGAATAAGCAGAAACGACATTTCAGATTATCTTACTTATATGGAAAAAGTAGGTATGATAGCACAACTCCGGAATGCCACAGGCGGCATACGCAGTTTGGGTAAAGTAGAGAAACTTTATATCGACAATACAAATCTAATTTACACGTTAGCTCCTGACAATGCAGATACCGGCAATGTGCGCGAAACTTTCTTTATGAACCAAATGAGAGTAATGAACGAAATACTAAGTTCTTCCACAGCCGATTTTGAAATCGGCAATAAAATTTTTGAAATAGGTGGCCGTAAAAAAGGGCAGAAACAACTACAGAACGCCTCAGAAGGCTACATCGTGAAAGACGACATAGAAAGCGGCTATGCCAACGTAGTCCCCCTTTGGGCGTTCGGCCTGAATTATTAGAACTCCAACAGCAAGCTCTTTGCATTGCTCTCAACTTTCACTATCTTCTAAATAAGACAGGAGGCGGCTCGGCATAATCGAATCTGAAAACTACGTTTTCATTTGCTTCTGCTCTCGCCTTTCACTATCTTTGCACATTGAAATAAACAAATAGCAATGTTAGAGAAAATAGATAGCCTTAGGGCTGCAATCGAAGCACTTACGGCAGCCAACAAGGAAGAGGTGGAAGCCCTGCGCATAAAATATCTGAGCAAGAAAGGCGAGATTTCGCTTTTGTTCAACGATTTCCGAAATGTCCCTAACGAGCAGAAAAAAGAAATCGGCCAGAAGCTGAACGAGCTTAAAAACCTTGCCACAGAGAAAATCAACAATCTGCGCGAAGCCGTAGAAGACAAGCAAGATGACGGAAACGAAATAGACCTCACACGCTCGGCATCGCCGTTGCGCTTAGGCCGCCGCCATCCCATATCCTTAGTGAGGGAAGAAATCATATCGATATTCTCACGGTTGGGCTTCACGATTGCCGAAGGACCGGAAGTGGAGGACGACTGGCACGTGTTCTCGTCGCTTAATTTTGCGGCCGACCATCCGGCACGCGATATGCAGGACACATTCTTCATACAGCGCAATCCTGACGTGCTGCTGCGTACACATACATCATCCGTGCAATCACGTGTCATGACTTCGACAGAACCGCCGATACGCATCATCTGTCCGGGCAGAGTTTACAGAAACGAAGCCATCTCGGCACGCGCGCATTGCTTCTTCCATCAGGTGGAAGCCCTCTATATAGACAAGAACGTGTCGTTCGCCGACCTGAAACAGACGCTGCTCTACTTTGCACGCGAGATGTTCGGACAAGGCACGGAGATACGCCTCCGTCCGTCGTACTTCCCATTCACCGAGCCGTCGGCCGAAATGGACATATCCTGCCATATCTGCGGCGGAAAGGGATGCGCTTTCTGCAAGCACACCGGATGGGTGGAAATACTCGGATGCGGTATGGTCGACCCCAATGTGCTCGACGCATGCGGAATCGACAGCAAAAAATACTCCGGCTATGCGCTCGGCATAGGAATAGAGCGCATTACCAACTTGAAATACAGAGTGAAGGACTTGCGCATGTTCTCCGAAAACGATGTGCGGTTCCTTGACGAATTCGAGGCGGTACATTAATAAAGGTTATAGGTTAAGGATTACAGGTTATACGACCTTACTGACTTTTTAAAGGTTATTGGTTATATAGACATACGTCCATACAATAATTATATGACTGTAAAAGAACGGTACGAAGGAATAATCAACTGGTTTACAAAGAATATGCCGGTAGCTGAAACGGAATTGCATTATGGCAATCCGTTTCAGTTGCTTGTAGCCGTCATCTTGTCGGCACAATGCACCGACAAACGCGTGAACATCGTCACGCCGCCCCTGTTCCGCGACTATCCTACTCCGGAAGCGATGGCCGCTGCAAGCCCTGAGACAATTTTCGAATACATCAAGAGCGTGACTTTCCCGAACAACAAGTCGAAATCGCTGGTCGGGGCGGCAAAGATGCTTATTGAAAAATATGGAGGGAAAGTGCCTTCGACAATGGACGAACTGATAAAACTGCCGGGCGTGGGACGGAAGACTGCCAACGTGATGCTCGCCGTAGTTTTCGACAAGCCGGCAATGGCCGTCGACACCCACGTATTCCGTGTGTCGAACCGCATAGGGCTAACCGACAACTCCAAAACGCCGTTAGAGACAGAAAAGACGCTCGTGAAGAATTTCCCTCAGGAACTTCTCCCGAAAGCCCACCACTGGCTGATATTGCACGGACGCTATGTATGCACGGCCCGCAAGCCGAAATGCGCGGAATGTGGCATCACGCCATTCTGCAAATATTACAAAGAGCATCCGCTGGACACCCAAAAATAACATCCGCACAAAATGGAATCCACTTTGCTGCTGATAATAGAAATCGTAGGAACAATCGCTTTCGCCATAAGCGGGATACGTCTCGCCGCAGCCAAGAAATTCGACTGGTTCGGCGCATACATCGTGGGACTTGTCACCGCTATCGGCGGAGGGACACTGCGCGACATATTGCTCGACACCACCCCATTCTGGATGGAAAACGGATGGTATCTCGCTGTCACGGGCATTTCGCTCGCCTATGTGATATTGTTCCGCAAGCAGCTTGTAAGGCTCAACAGTACATTCTTCTTTTTCGACACAATCGGACTCGCCCTGTTCGTGGTGATAGGCATACAAAAAACGATAGCTTTCGGCTATCCTATGTGGATTGCGGTAGTGATGGGCACTATCACAGGAGCCTTCGGAGGAGTGGTAAGGGACATACTAATCAACGAAGTGCCTCTAATTTTCCGCAAGGATGTCTACGGAACAGCTTGCATCGCCGGCGGACTGATTTACTGGATAATGATTTTGGCAGGCGCATCGCCGGCCGCACAGCAGCTTACGTGTGCGGCAGCTGTGATATTGATACGCCTGCTCGCCGTGAAATACAACTGGTCGATACCGGTATTACACAATAATTGAACGAACTATGAACGAAGCTAAACGGACAACAATACAACTGATAAAATACGGCGTAATCGGAGCCGGCAACACACTAATCACACTCATAGCATTCTACCTGCTGAACACTGTTGCCGGCCTGCCGGAGAATTTTGCCAATGCCGTAGGATACGTTCTCGGTGTGATAAACAGTTTCTTATGGAACCGCAATTGGGTGTTCAAGACAAAGAGCGACTGGAAGAAAGAAGCCGTATTGTTCTGCATAGGTTTTCTCATTTGCTTCGGACTGCAATTCGCGCTTTTCAACTACCTGCTCTCCCATACGGACTTAAAAGACATGGAAATAGCATGGCTGCCTATGAAAAATACGGGCGAAAATATCGCAATGTGCATCAGTATGGTTGTCTACACATTGGCCAACTACTGCTATAACCGCTTCATCACATTCAAGACGAAATCAGAAAAATGCAGCAAGTAAAAGCACAATATTCCCTGCTTGCACTGCTACTGGCCACCACCATAGCCGTGATTTTCCCGGCATTAGGCCGTGTCGGCCTCCAGCCCGACGAGCTGCTCATAGCCGACCTGTCGAGACAATTCTCGTCGTCGGGAGTAAACAGCGTGTTCGACGGCTACGGGACTGATTTCCCGGGCAATTTCTATGCCTATTTGGTCTCTCTCATCCAGAACTCGCTATATTTGCCCGATACGTTGGCCGTAAGGCTTCCGTCGGCCGTCATAATAACGTTGCTGACATTAGGACTATTCCAGTTCCGGGGGAAAAACGAAACACTCAACAAGGCGTTCCTCGCCGCCCTGCTATTCCTTTCAAGCTACACGGTAAGCACGCTCGCCTACCATGCAAATGCCGTAACGGTAATGGCACTGTTTTTCATTTTTTCTTTATCGGCACTCTATCACTGGATAAAACAGCCGTCAGGCGAAAAAGGATGGTGGCTGATAGCAGCCACAGCCTGCTCGGCAATATTCATAGGGCTCATAGCCCCGGTCACGATTTTCGCTATAGGCATTATCTTCCTCCTGCTGCAAGAAAACAGGAAATTCTCAAGAGCAATAAAAATTTCCCTGATGATTGCCGCCGCCACAATAATAGCCTACCTGATTGTCCTGTTCATCACCAACGACAGGCAATCCGCCGACAACGTGCTGGGCATCAGGCAAGCTACCTGCCCCTTGGAAGAATACGGCAAACTCCACTCTTTCATAGGGCATACGGTCTTTTCCATATTCCCATGGTCAGTGCCTATAATAGTAGCTTTAGGGTGGATTGCATGTAACCCGTCGTGGCTGCGCAACAAGTTCCTCGCACTGTCTCTTTTCAAACAGTTCGGTGTATTGGTATTCATAATATCCATCCCCACCTTGATAGCCGTCAACCGTCTTTCATTGGTGATGCTGCTTGCCTCGATATATTTCAATATGCCGATAATAAGCAGTTTCCTGCTGTCGCAAATACACAACCATTCCGTCACATGGCGCATAACAGGCGGCATTTTTGCAGCACTTATAGCACTGCTCGCCTTAATGTTCATCGCCGCCAATTCAGGCATTTCCACCGGCTTTACAGGCATGGCTATGACACATACACAAGAATGGTCCGTATGGAACATATCGCTGCTATGCTGCATCGCAGTTTCGCTATACACACTTTGGCGCAACCAGCGGACAATCCGGTTCAACAACCGTTACCTATATAACATAGTGATTCTTTATCTGCTTGCGCAGATTTTATACAAAGCGTTCATCAACCCATATCTTACCACTACACTATGATAGAATTTCTCGAAACGCATAATCTGACAGGCATAGCCATCGGGCTTTGCACATTCCTGATAATAGGGATATTCCATCCCCTTGTAATCAAAGGAGAATATTACTTCGGCGTAAAAATATGGAGAGTGTTCTTGATAGCAGGCCTCTTGTGTGAATTTTTTGCTTGGTATGTCGACAGCCTGTTCTGGTCGATTATCCTCGGAGTCACGGGATTCTCCGCACTGTGGGGAATAGGCGAAATTTTCCAGCAGCAGGAGCGCGTGCGCAAAGGCTGGTTCCCGCGCAACCCGCGCCGCAAATACCCTTTCGACAATCCTGACTAACTATAACGCGTCGACAAGAATGAACTGCGCCCAATAAACAGGGTCGGTAAAAGGTTTCACCTTCTTTCGACCCATTGCCTGTTGCCGGGATTTTGATATAAAGACAGCGGCATTAGCCGCACTATTTGTCACGGGCCTCTCATAGTCACGCAAATATTGTTGTGCGGATTTCAATGATTCGACTTTCGACATACCAGATAAATAATTCCGGTAAAACTCCGTCATCAGCAAGCCTGTAGCCTCGTCATACACACGGTTGAGACTTATCAAAAGTGTTTTAGCACCAGCTTTCTTGAAACCTCTTTGCAGGCCGAACACACCATCTCCCGAAATCTCGCCCAATCCGGTCTCGCACGCAGAAAGCACACACAAATCCAATCCACGCAAATCCAATGCCGACACCTCCTGTGCCGTCAGTATCCCATTGTCTACCGTGTCGGGCATCTGCCACGCATTGGCTGCTCCTGCGAAAAGCAATCCCGAACGTGCCATAGCTTTATCCTCCACATAACGGTTACCATAGCTAAATATCTCCGGCATTATGATGTTTTCCCTATCGTCCTTGCCATAAAAGCCGTGAGTTGCCACGTGGATGACGCTTTTCAGTTGCCCAGACAGAGCCTTGAACGACGCTTCCGTCCCCAAAGAGCCTGTAAATGTCCTGACATCCCAATGGCTATTTTCCATAATCCTATTAATACTGTCCACTTCCAATCTCGTTGCAGGAAGACTTGCCACCAGTCCGCGGGCGATAAGCGAGTCTGCGGGAATTGCAGGGTAAAAATCGTGTGTGCCACGCTCACTTTTACCGGTATGCCGATTACCATCGGCAACTATATCCGACGGGGCTGCATCATAATCCAAACCGCCATACAGCACAGCCGTATTTCCGTCCCGCACAGTTTCCGCTATTCCAGTATATGCCACAAGCTGCCGCGTCGATGACAACCGGTACAAATCATATCTGTCGCAGATAAACTCGCCGTCGGCGACAGGAGCATATTCCACCGCAATACGGTGCAGTTCACCTGCCGGAGAAAAATATACTGCCCTGACATTTTCCATTTCTTTCTCAATCGGCTTCCACACCATATCATATAAGGCAGGAGAGGAAAAATACAGGCTTTTGTCAAGCTCCGTCAACATCCGGCCATCGAACAATTCAATGAAATGCGGACAGTCATAATCGTACTTTAAAGTCAAAGCGGCATACACGACTGAATCATCCGCCACCGGAACTTCCAAGAATTCAATGGCAATTTCGTCCTTGCCAAGCATCTTTTGGACATCACGCCAACTGATGGAAAGATTGCGCATATAGTCGCCGAACACCTTGCTCCGCTCCACCAACTCGCGTTCCTGACGGTCTGCCACGCGTTCCAGCGAATCGGCACGTTGCCTGACAGCCATTCTTACAGAATCATCAATAGCGGCAAGCCCGGCCAAATCTTCACGCTGCCTGTAGGCCATACTACGGTTAATGCGCATCTGCTCATAAAGGCTTACCACGGCCGTATCGCTGCTTTCCAAGAGCAAATCCCTCATCTCCATCTCGCTATTAAGCAATATGCCTTTGCTGAGCAACGCACCGTCGTACATCGAGCACATCAGCGAATCCGACCTGACTTTATATGCGACAAAAGGCAATATCTCCTCATACCACCCCCTGCAACCATTCCAAAAATCACGCCGCTCGATACTTGTCAAGTTATTGAACCTGTCTAACACAATACCGTTTGTGATAGAAGCGGCTCCCATTGCTGTTTTACCAGCTTCGGAAAAATCCGACGACATAATGCAGTAGTTTGAGTATTCTTGCAAGGCCGAAGCATAGTATATATCTGATTTTCCAAACAAGCTTTCATATATGCCCAGCACTTCTTCCATAAGTCTCTTTGCTGTTGAATAGTCCCCCGATAACGCATAATAACTGGCTTCCATATTGATTGACTTGGCATAGAAAGGATGTCTTTTCCCATAAAGGGCAATATATATTTTCGATGATATGTCCGACATTTTTATAGCATCGGAATATCGCCCTACGTATGCATATAGACTGGAAAGGGTACTTACCGAAACAGCATAATACAGATTGCTTTCCGAACGCAGCAACCCGACTGATGTTTCGCACAACTCGATTGATTTTTCATAATCACCTGCGTTTGCATAATACAATGCCAAATTGTTCAGAGAATTGGCATAGCTGTCATTTTTACCATAATTCGTCAAGATGGTATCGGCAACCTTTTCTCCAATCTCTACCGCTTTCCATACACTACCGGCGGCTGAATAGAATGCGGCCATTGAATTTAGCATTTCTATATAGCCGTCCACGCTTCCATTATTTTCTTTGCTAATTTCTATGGCGTTTTCCACGACTGCTATTGCTTCCCTGTAATTCCCCAATGACGCATAGTAATACGACAAATCATTCAAATGCCCAGCATATATGGAATCCTCTCCAAATGATGTGCTGTAAGCCTCCAACACTTCAATGGAAAACTCCACAGCACTTGCATAGTCGCTAAGGCAAGCATTGAAATTTGCAATATCGAAGCATAGTTCCACATAGCATTCATCACGGTTCTCTTTTGCCGTTTCATACGCTTTCAATGCAACTTCTAAAGCTTTAGCATAGTTGCCCATATAAAATTCCGCGCCAGCAACACATTGCATAACCGGCACATATAATGCCCTATATAATCTGCCGGCTTCACCCTCTTGCTCCAAAATACCAGCGATTTTCTCCCCTAAAGACACAACACCGGCAAAATCCTGCGCCAACCATTTATCCTTAAGATCTACCGACATCTCAACGACACGAATCTGATTAAAATGCGAGGAAGCTTTATCTTCCGGGAATGAGTTAAAATTGACAAGCAATAATAACATTACCCCTAATAGATTATTCTTCATGCTGCAACACTCTAATTGTTGGATATCATACAGAGAATTATTAGCGGTTTTTGCCAATCAGCGCATAGACCAACACACTGACCGGGCCTCGGATCCAAAGTCCTTAACAGCTTAGTAACGGTAGTCCTTGAGCTGCGACTGGAGCTTACGCTTCGCAAAAAACAGACGGCTCTTGACCGTTCCGATAGGAATTTCCATAGCATCGGCTATTTCCTGATACTTATAACCGTCGACGTGCATCGTGAACGGACGGCGGTATTCCTCCGGCAACGCTTCCACTACTTCCGACACTTCCGACAACGCGCAATGGTTTTCCGGCGTTTCCGGTGTCTCTACTTGCGGAAGATTCAATTGATAAAAATTATCGCTTTTATCGACAACCGTCTGCGTACGCACGATACGGCGATAATTATTGATGAAAATATTGCGCATTATGGTGAATATCCAACTTCTGAAATTGGAATCGTCAACATACTTGCTCTCGTTGACCAACGCCTTGCAGGTAGTATCCTGCAGCAAGTCGTGGGCATCGTCATAATTTGCGGTAAGTTTCATGGCAAACGACAATAAATTATCCTGCATGCCCAGCAAACGCTTTTGAAAATTGGATGTACTCATAACACTTAATTTTAGATTTAACAAATCTACCCCTTAAATTTATCAAATCCAAATTAAACGCCATAATAATTTTACAAATTCACAATAATTAACCGGCGTGATATAATCCTAATTTACAATCAAATATAAACCCAACAATCATTAACAAACGTTTACCGCAAAAAAGAAGCCCGGCACAAATTTATCCGCGCCGGGCTCCTTTATAAACTCACATTCAATCCTGACTATTCTTGGCAGTACCTGCCACGACATTGTCCGAAGAATTCATCTGCGACAAGAAATATGCCTGCGACTTAATCAAGTTACGCGACTGCAACACCATAGTCTTCGTCTCGTTCAATATGTTAAGATACAGCATACTCGCCTTCGTGCTTGTCTGCTCTTCTTTCAGACGCTTTATCTGGTGCTTTATCGCGTCTGCTATGACCGTGAACAAGTTGTCACGCATCACGAGCACCTCGTCGAGGTCGGAAAAGTCTTTGTCGCGAAGCATCTCGTTCACCTTATTGAATATATTGTCAACACCGTCATTCACCAATTTCAAATCATAAATCTGCTCCTGAGTGAATCCGCGGTGATGATTGTCGATATGCTCGAACGCCGGACGCGTACAATGCAACAAAGCCTTTGTCACCTCTGTCAGATAGTCCACGACCTGTATGTAGAAATGCCCGGTCTCCACCTTTTGGTCCTGCAGGCGCTTAAGTGTCTGGAAAATCTGATATTTACGGTCATTGGCCTGATGATAAAGCTCTGTGTCATAGTCTCTTTCAACAGCCGACGGTTCTCCGTAAACAAAGCGACAAGCATGTGGTTGTATATTCCGGAAATAGACTCCATTGTCGTACACACTTCCTGCGTACACGTGTACAAAGCGTCAGAATCGTCAGCATTTTCCGTAATAAGCAGCGTCTGACGCTCCTCCTTATTGTCTTTTTTCTTGAATATAAGATTATGGCAAAGAATATATCCGCAAAGCACGCAAAGCACGGCCAAAGCAATCCATCCACCCCAGCTAAGAATCAACCCGACAACGAACGAAATGGATATTCCGGCAATAGCAGTAATAAACCAGCCCATTATCACGACCATAACCCCCGTAATACGGTACACGGCACTGTCACGCCCCCAAGCCCGGTCGGCAAGCGACGAACCCATAGACACCATAAATATCACATACGTGGTTGACAACGGCAATTTCAGCGATGTGCCAAGACAAATAAGACTTGCCGCCGCCGTAAGGTTCACGATGGCACGGATGTAATCGTAAGCGGAATCATTTGCCGCCGTTTCGTCGGGCACAAACCGTGAATTGATTTTTTCCTGAACACGTTTCGGTATCACAGAATTGTATGCCTTGTTGAGATTTATCGCAAGACTTACCAAAGCCCTTGAAAAACGGTTAGAGCCGAAACGCTCATCCTCGCTGTTCTGAGACGACAAGTTTATCTGCGTCTCGGCGACTTTCATGGCATCCTTCGACAAGAACAACGTCACCGACATAATCACGCCGCTCAAGACAAGGAACCATATATTAACATGGGCCGGCTCGGCCAATTGCGACATTTTCATCGACATATCGCCGCTGTCCATCGCAAGACTGTAGCTGTCGAAGCCGGCGATAGGCACACCGATGAAATTCACGAGGTCGTTGCCGGCAAACGCCAACGCCAATGCAAATGTGCCGGAAAGAATCGTGAACTTCATGATATTGATTCCCAAACGTTGCATCACCCACAACAAAAGGGATGCCGCAACCCAAATCACGAACAGCGATATATAGATGTTATCGTTTATCAGACTGTTGAACTCCGGCGTTATAAGCCCGGAGCTTTTCATACCCTTGAATATGGCGAAATAGACAATACCCACAATCGAGATACCGCACCATACCGCACCATACCGCCTCAGCGATTTCGCATATTTAAACGAGAATATGATACGGGAGATATACATCAATACCGCACCCACAGTAAAGGCGATGACCACCGATGACAAAATACCGGAAATGATTACCATAGCCTTCCCTGCATTTATGAATTCGGCAATATTCGCGAATGTCATATCCGGAGAATTCCAAATCTTGTAGCAAGCCACCGCAAGCGAGCTTCCCAACAGCTCAAAAACAAGCGACACCGTGGTAGAAGTGGGAAGTCCCAACGAATTAAACGTGTTCAACACAATCACGTCGGTAAGCATAATGCCGACAAAGAGCACCATTATTTCCTCAAAGGTGAACATCCCCGGATGGAAAACGCCATTACGCGCCACCTCCATCATTCCGTTAGAGGTAATCACACCCAGCATAATGCCGACAGCCGCCACCGACAATATAATCCAACGCTTGGCGACATTGCATCCCAATGCCGAGTTAAGGAAATTGACGGCATCGTTCGACACGCCGACAATCAAATCCAATACCGCCAGAACGGCAAGTATCACAACAATCACTGTAAAAATAGGGTCCATATCTTTTTCTTTTACTTATGCAATGAAAATACAAACTCCAGCCCGGCCGACTTCTTGTTGAAAGCCTTTATCTCACCGCCATGGAACAGCACGGAATTGCGGACAATCGACAATCCGAGGCCAGTGCCACCGCTCTTGCGCGAACGTCCGCTGTCAATCCGGTAGAACCGTTCAAAGATGCGCGAAAGATGCTTTTCCTCCACACCGGTGCCATTGTCATACACGTCAAACCAATACGACGTTTCGGTCTCCTTATTCATAGAGATGAATATATCCCTTCCTCCCGAATAAGCAATGGCATTATTTATCAGGTTACGGAAAATGGCGTCGATAAGCTGGCGGTTACCTTTTATAACCACATTGCCGGGAATCTTCACATTTATCCGCATCTGCTTTTCTATAGAAAATGCGTCGACATCCTTACATATACCGCTTACGACATCGCCGACATTCACATCCGAGACCTCAAGGGTCTCTTTCTCATCCGTAATACGAGTTATAAGGGTGACATCCTGTAACAGATTGCTCAAGCGCATCGTATTATTATAACCAGTCTCAAGCAATTTCTTGCGCATCTCCTCGTTCAGATTATTGTCGAGCAATGTCTCGAAACAGCCGCGTATGGCCTGCACAGGCGTTTTCAGCTCGTGGTTGATATTGCTCGTAAGTTGATGTTTTATCCTTGTTTTCTCTTTTTCCTCGTAAAGAGCCTCTTCCAGACTTTTATCACGTTGTTCCGCCACTTCCTTCAGCTCCTTATACATATTGATTATTACAACCGAGACCTCGCCCAATTCGTCGTTAGGCAATTTTGAAGTGTCGAAATTCCTTATGTCGCCATCCTTGGCTTGCCGGGCAAATTCCCTCAGATTGCTCACGCCAAGGCTTAGACGGTTAATGGCAAAATAAAGGATTATGTTGATTATCACCGTAATTGCCAATACAATCCATATATATTCCATATCCCCTTTGAGAACGTTGCGCAATTCAAGATTATAAGGCAATGCCGTACGCACGACCACGCCCACACCCGATGTGGCCGAATAAAAATAATGCCGTTTGTCCGTTTCCGAGAATCTGCGTATTGTATGCCCTTTTCCGTTCTTTAAGGCTTTTTGGAATTCCGGACGGTCTCTGTGATTTTCCAAGTCCTTGTCATAACTGTCAAAAAGCACATTGCCGCTATGGTCTATGATGGTGACACGCAAATCATCGTCACGGAGTATCTGGGAAATCATCGGGTCAGACAGATTCCGGTCCTCCTGATATTTCTTTAGTATTATGTCATTATACACCTGCAACTGCGCGTCAAGTATCGACACCTTGTATTCACGCTCACGTGTATACTGGATGGTAATGAAAGCCACCACCAAAAGCCAAAAGAAAACATTGACGATGAAAAACAACTTCGTCCGGTAATTAAATCTAATCTTTAAAGCCATAGCCATATCCCTGCTTTGTGATTATGTTCGACTCATATTTGCCTATCTTTTTGCGTAAACGGTTGATATTCACGTCTATCGTCCGGTCGACCACATATATGTTCTTTTCCCATATCCTGCGGAGAATCTCGTCACGCGTGAAAATCTTATTGCGGTTCGTAAGAAACAAGTGCAACAAATCGAATTCCCTTTTAGTCAGCATCACCTCTTCCCCGTCGATTGTGCACGACCTTGAAACCACATCAAGCTCAAGGTCTCCGAACTTCACCACATCGAGAGGATTGGCATTGAACCGTTTCAACAATCTCTGCACACGCAAAACGAACTCACGCATCGAAAACGGCTTCTTTATATAATCATCAGCTCCACGGGTAAACCCCTCAACCAACGGTTGCTCCTCGCCAAGCGCAGTACATACGATTATCGGCACTTCGGCCGTTTTCTTATTGTCCCTGACAGCCGAAACAAGCTCCAGCCCGCTCATTTCCCCCATCATAATGTCAAACACCATCAGGGAATACTGCTGCAAATCCATTTGGAGCGCGCTTTCAGCAGAGTATGCCACGTCCACGGCATATCCGGCCAACTCCAAATTAATCTTCATTAATTCACAAATAGAAGCTTCGTCGTCGACGACTAAAATCTTCACCGGGTTCGCATCCATATATCTCTTTTTAATCAAAAAGCAGACACTTGCCATATCTGCAAAACATACCGCAAAGATATGCAAGTATGCCGTTACAAATATAACAATTATTTAACAAATTAATACGCCGCGAAAAGAAAAAGTCAGAAAGAGAAATGCAGGGCAATACGCACTCCGTTCTTATCCACGCCCGGAGTATCGCGATAGGTAAGTCTCCATACATAGTCCACACGCAATATCGTAAAGATATTGTCCAGCCCTACACTCATCTCCATATATGGCATCTTGTCCATCTCACGGCATAGCGCATTAGAAGGGAATCGCAAAAGGCTGTTATTCAATGCCGGATTATTCTTGTCGCTCAACGAGCCATACAAGCCCTTGAACGACACCACCTCCCGCAATTTCATGTATTTAATCAGCGGAATGCGGTTGAACAAGGCTCCGTTGGCAAAATATGTGATGTCCCAAGAAAGATACTGGTCGTTGACAAATTCCATCGCATTCATCAGAGCGTATGATTCCGGCTGTATCGTATACGACAAGTTGGCATTAGGAAGCAGCAAATCAGGATATGACACTTGGCTCCACACCTTGCCCGCCTTCAATATAATGTCGGTATAACCGAACGCAGAGAACCAGAAACGCTTCTGCACGCTGAACTCTGTCTTATTCACCGTGTTGCGGCTGTTGAACAGCCCTTTCGGGCTATAAGTGTGCGACAACACGAACACCGGAGCGTCAAGATTGATAGGAATGCGCGTGAAGCGCGCGTCGTAGAATTTCTCGCCCGGCGCATAGCGCAATGTCAAATTAACCGACGCCTGCTGATAATTATCAAACCAATTCCCGTAACCGTCATAAAAAGGCACCCACCTTGTGGCCTCCTGCACCTGATGCTTCAATCCGAGCGCCACCGAGAATCCGGAAACAGTCTCTTTCTTATATTCCAGCTCGCTAAGCCTCCTGTAAGTCATCTTATCGTTAGTCTGACGCTTCCATGCCATGAACACGTTATCCATATTAGTAAACATATATTGCTGTCCAAGCTGGTACACATCATACTGGTGGTGAAGCCTCAGTGAATGTATGGGATATTCCTTTGCATGGTATTTCTTATCAGTAAACGAATATTCCAGCTCCGCGTCATATTTCAATTTCTTGTCTTTCGTGCCATAAGCCAGATACCCCTTTGCAAACCAATGCTCATTAAGGTTTGCGGTAGTCATCCCTCCAACCCTGAAACGCGCCCCTTCCACAGTGTTGCCGCTAATAGTGGTATTCATCGGGCCGAAATCGAACTTGCTCGAATCCTGCTCCCCAGTAGGGATATAACCGGAGACAAGCACCGAAATAACCTTCTCTGTCCAATAGAAAACCGGCACTTCGCGCAATTGTGTCAACAGCTTCGTTATGGCATTTTCATTTTCACGTATCGGCACAATCCTGTTGTCAGCCCAATACTGTTCAGGCATATACCGGGCATTTTCAGCCTCTATCACCTTTCCCTCCATCTCAAAAATAGAGTCGTTAGCAGGCTTCTCGAAACTGAAATTACGGTATGTAGTATTACGGCGCGCATACAGTCCCTGCGTGGAAGGTATTATCGAAAATTCCACGACCATGTCGTCCTTGACTTTCAAACGGCTGCCGTCAGATGCCTTCTCATAATCCTGCTCGACAAAAATATTGTCTACATAATTCAAATTTATGGCTTTCGGGACATTCAACTTCACTTTTTTCACAAACATTGAAGTATCGTTCTCAGGCACATACAGCCTCCCGAGAAATCCGAACGAGCGGTTGTTGAACGGAGAGAAACTTAGCTCGATGCATCTTACTCCGTCCACATCGAGCGTATCCGTCAGATAATATTTATAGAACCTTGTCCCGATTCTTGAAAGCGGACTGACAAAACGGTTCTGCAAAATAGTCACATTATTGCCGAAAATATCAATCTCCCGGAACACGTCCTCAACAAAGCGCTGCACACTTTCCTCGTCGACAATCTCGTCTATGCCGGCCCGCTTGATTCCGGTGACATATTCTTTCTCCGAACCGGGATTCCTGCGGAAAAACTCTTTCGACAGTTTTTCCTTCACCGACACGTTCAATATCGGCTTGCCCGACACTTCGGAAGTGTCGAGGTAATCGAATACGAACTGGAATTTCTTAAAAAGCCATTTTTC
>URQP01000024.1 GCA_900550025.1 uncultured Porphyromonadaceae bacterium
TTATTTAACTTCGTATGAAAAACAAAGTATTGATTTTTTTGTGTGTCTGTTTCACGGCGTTCTCGTTGAATGCCGGCCAGTGGATACGCATCAACCAGTTGGGCTACTTGCCGAAATCGGTTAAGGTGGCAGTGTTTATAAGCGAGGACTCCGCTGATGTGGCAAATTTTGAGCTTGTGGATGCTATGACCGGCAAGACCGTGCGCGATTTTTCATCTGTCCGTAACACCGGAAGCTATGGAACGATGAAATCGACATACCGCTTGAATTTTTCCTCATTCGAGAAGCGCGGCAGTTATTATCTGAAAGCCGGTGAGGCAGTTTCTCCTGTTTTTCCGATAAATGCGGATGTCTACAACGGGACGGCGGATTTTGCGCTCAACTATATGCGCCAGCAGCGTTGCGGCTACAATCCTTTCTTGCGCGATTCCTGCCACCGATATGACGGATATGTCGAATACCATCCTACGAAGTCGGGGCAGCGTATCGACGTGAGGGGTGGATGGCACGATGCCGGTGACTACCTGCAATATACCACGACCTCGGCCAACGCTATGTACCAGATGATGCTCGCCTATCAGGAGAATCCTGAATCGTTCGGCGATTATTACGATGCCATGGGCAATAAGGGTGCAAATGGCATTCCTGACATAGTGGACGAAATAAAATGGGGGCTTGACTGGCTCGACCGTATGAATCCTGAAAAAGGCGAATTTTATAACCAGATAGCTGACGACCGCGACCATGCCTCGTTCCGTTCGCCGGTGACAGATAAGGTGGACTATGGGTATGGACCGGGTACAGGACGGCCTGTGTATTTTTGTAGCGGTGAGCCGCAGCAACGCGGAAAGTTCAAGAATGCCACAACCGGAGTAGCAAGTACTACCGGCAAGTTTGCATCTTGTTTCGCCATGGGGGCGAGGGTGTTGAAACCGTTCTATCCGGAATTTGCGGAGAAAATCAGAGAGAAAGCGGCCGACGCTTATCAGACCGGGGTGGAAAAGCCGGGAGTGTGCCAGACTGCTTCTGTTGCTTCCTCCTATATTTATGAGGAAGTGAATTGGGTTGACGACATGGAGCTTGGCGCTGTCGAGCTTTACAAGCTTACGGGTGATAAGAAATATTTAGACGCGGCTGTGGAATATGGCCGGCAGGAGCCTATGACTCCATGGATGGGGGCCGACAGCGCGCGCCATTACCAATGGTATCCGTTCTTGAATGTGGGACATTTCCAGATTGCCTCTGTTGCCGGCAATGAACGTCTGTCGGACGAATTTATCAGGAATATGCGCAGCGGCATAAGCCGCACTTACGAGAAAGCCGTCGGAAATCCATACCTGTTCGGCATTCCTGCTATATGGTGTTCCAACAACCTGACTACGGCTATGGTCACCCAATGCATGCTCTATCGGAAGCTGACAGGCGATTCCACATACGTGGAGATGGAGGCTGCTTTGCGCGACTGGCTGTTCGGATGCAATCCGTGGGGCACTTCGATGGTCGTTGAACTTCCGCGCGGAGGCGATTATCCGTCGCAGCCGCATTCGGCATACGTGGCCGAGCATCTTGGCAACGCTACCGGCGGACTGGTCGACGGTCCTGTATATTCAAGCATATTCAACAGCCTGCGTGGCATTGCTCTTTCAGGTCTGCCGTGGGCTGAGCCTGAGGATTACGCACGCTTCCAGCCATTCGATATGGTATATCACGATGCCATCGGCGACTATTCTACGAACGAGCCTACTATGGACGGGACGGCAAGTATGACCTATTTCCTTTCGTCATTGCAGAGCGAGGGGATGCGTCAGGCAGGGACGGTCGACCGTAATCTGTATTATTCCGGAGGAATCGTGCGTACCGACCCTTCTGAAAAGACAATCTCGTTAGTCTTTACCGCACACAAGGATGCCGAGGGTGCGGATGCTGTGCTGAAAGTGCTTGACAAATATGGTGTAAAGGCTAACTTTTTCTTTACTGGCGATTTCTTTGAGAATAAGGGCAAGATTGTGGAACGTATTCTGAAGCGTGGCGATTATGTCGGCAGTCACAGTTACGGGCATTTGCAGTATATAGACTGGAAGCATCCGGAGGACACTACCTACGTCACGAAAGACGAGTTTATGTCCGACATCCGTAAGTGCTATGAGGTGATGGGCAAGTATGGCATTACGTTGGACAATGCCCGGTATTTTATGCCTCCATTTGAGGAGTATAATAGCACTGTCGCTTCGTGGGCGGATGAAATGGGATTGCAGTTGGTTAACTACACTTCCGGGACAGGAAGCAATATGGACTATACCACGCCTGATTTGGTATACTACCGCGGCAGCAAGGAAATCTACGGAAGCATTATGAAAGAGGAGTCGGAGAATGGTCTGAACGGCCATATCCTGTTGTTGCATCTTGGAACAGACAAGAAGCGGACCGACAAATTCTATGATTCTTATCTTGACAAGTTGGTGAAAACCCTGCTTTCTAAAGGTTACCGCTTCACATCCCTCGCTGAGGCCGTAGGCTTCTGACCAACCATCATGGGAGCTTTTTGTCCCGAACTTCCACGAACTCTCTTATTCCCCAGACAAAAAGCCGGATTCCCTTTCGGGTTTCCGGCTTTTGAAGTATTAAATCTCCATACACAACACTAATTCATAAGCAAAAGTATCAAGAGTTGGGCGGTTATGACGCGCAGGAACATCGACAACGGATAGACCGTTGAATATGCCACAGCAGGCGCGTCATTGTTTGCCACTTTGTTGGAGTATGCCAATGCTGGCGGATCTGTATAGCTGCCCGACATTATACCCAAGATGGAAAGATAGTTGAATTTAAATTTCCACCGTGCAACGAATGCCATTATCATAAGGGGGACAAACGTAATTATGAAACCCCAAGTAACCCATCTCAAACCTTGTGCGGTAAACACTGTCTCCGCAAAGCCATCACCGGCAGAAATTCCTACAGAGGCAAGGAAGAGGCAAATACCGATTTCCCGCAACATCAGGCTTGCGCTTGTGGACGTATAAGTCACCAGTTTCATCTTGTATCCGAAGCGGCTTATCAGGATAGCCACAATCAGCGGGCCGCCTGCCAGTCCGAGCTGCATGGCCGCTGACATTCCCGGAATGGAAATAGGAATCAGCCCGACAATGATTCCTAAGAATATGCCGATGAACATGGTGAACATATTCGGCTCGTGCAGACGCTTCATCGAGTTACCCAAACGGTCGGCAAGACGCTCGATATGGCTCGGGTTGCCCACTACCGTGATGCGGTCGCCTACCTGAAGCGTAAGGTTTGAGCTTGCTATAAGGTCGATACCGGCACGGTTGACACGCGTGGCATTCAGGCGGTAGCCGTTATGCAACCGCAACGAGCCGAGCGTGCGGCCGTTGTAGTGGCTGTTTGTCACCAAAATCCTGCGCGACACCACTTCTCCCTGTGCCAACGCACCCCATTCATATTCAACGGTGCTTCCTATCACGGAATGGAAAATATCCTCGTCTTGTGCCGAACATACAATCAGCAGCAAATCGCCGCTGTTAAGCACAGTTTTCGATGTCGGTATAATCACTTCGCCATCGGTCTTTCTCAGGCGCGATATGACAAAATGATGCTCGACAATGGAGTTAAGCTCCCTCACCGTCTTGCCGTTGAGGAGGCTGTTCTCTACTTTGAAAGTGACGACGTACGGTTTCAACTGATTGTTTTCTTTCTCTTCTTCTATCACTTTCGCTTCATCCTCGACTTTTATCTTGCAGAACACTTTAAGCAATATCATCGACAAAATGATTCCGATTACTCCCAGCGGATATGCCGCTGCGTATCCCATCGACAAATCGTCGGCACCGCTTTGTCCCAAAGTCTCCAATGCCTGTTGTGCGGCACCAAGTCCCGGAGTGTTGGTGACGGCACCGGAAAGGATACCTACCATTTGAGGCACTGTAAGGCTAGAGTCAATAAATTTGATAGCTACTGCCACGACGACGTTGAGCAATATGGTCAAAGCCGCTATGAGGTTCATTTGCATACCGTCTTTTTTGAACGACGAGAAGAAACCCGGGCCGACCTGCATACCGATCGAGAATACGAACAGAATCAAGCCGAAGTCCCTGAGGAAATTCAGCAGCATCATATTGCCGATATTGAATCCTATATGTCCGGCCAAAATGCCGACAAACAATACGAATGTCACACCTAACGACACGCCGAAGAATTTTATCTTGCCCAAAAGCACTCCAAATGCAATCACAAGAGCGTAGACAACCACATCATGGGCTATCGTAGAATTATCGGCAAATAGCGATATAAGCCACTCCATACTAAAATGCTGTATTAATCAGGTTAATGCTGTTTATTTGTAAAAAGTTGCCGCAAAGGTACGATTTTTTCCATATACTTTGAACCGCTCCAATTATATTTTTTGGCTGCTTCAAAAAATCAATTGTTTTTGCGTAATTTTGCCGACAAATTATCGAACGAATGTACTACGTAACCAAAAGACTGGAAATAGCGGGATGCCACCGTCTTAAGCTCAACTACGAAAGCCAGTGCAGCAGGATGCACGGACACAACTGGATAATAACCGTGCATTGCCGTGCTAAAGAATTGAATGAAAACGGAATGGTATGCGACTTTAAACATATAAAAGATGCTATCCATGGATATTTAGACCACGGCAATTTCAACGAACTGTTGCCATTCAATCCCACGGCAGAGAACATTGCGAAATGGACATGCGACCAAATTCCCTCCTGCTATAAAGTGACAGTGCAGGAGTCGGACGGCAATTCAGCCACCTATATAAAAGATGGATTCCTGAATGAAGACATACAGGGTTAACGAAATATTCTATAGCCTGCAAGGCGAAGGCTATTTCACTGGCACGCCGTCGGTGTTTATCCGCTTTTCAGGATGCAACCTGAAATGTCCGTTCTGCGACACTGACCATTCCGGGTTCACGGAAATGTCGTTGCAGGAGATTGTAGCAGAGGCCGGCAAATATCCTGCCCGGCACATAGTGCTGACCGGAGGCGAGCCGTCGCTTGCCATCGACGAGAAACTTGTTGCGGAATTAAAATCCCAAGATAGCAGGAGGGTGGCAATCGAGACTAATGGTACACGGCCATTACCGTCAAATATCGACTGGATTACGCTGTCGCCGAAATTTGAATGCTCCGGTGAGAGCGCAAAGCTTGCAATCAGCAGATGCGACGAGCTGAAAGTGGTGTATCAGGGACAGGACTTGTCAATCTATAACGGCATCACAGCCACACACCGTTTCCTGCAACCATGCGACAGCGGCAGACCTGAAATCAATTCCGTGAATATTAAAAAAGCGGTAGAAGAATGCTTGCGCAACCCACAATGGAGACTGTCGCTGCAAACCCACAAATTATTAAACATACGGTGATAATTGTACCATAAGGCGCAAAATTCAGGAAAATGAGTATAATAATAATTACTCGTTTTTTATTGTTGAAAAACCCTTTTTTCGTACTTTTGCATCAATAACCAATTAGAAAATAATGAATTTTGAAATAATTTTCGTGCTGCTCGGCCTGATAGGAATGCTGGTCGCCCTCATACTGGACAAGATGCGCCCCGGCATAGTTCTGTTGTCATTGGTAGTGATATTCATGGCGGCAGGCATTATAACTCCGAAACAAATGGTAGCCGGATTCAGCAACCGGGGTATGATTACCGTCGCATTGCTTTTCCTTGTCAGTGAAGGAATAAGACAGAGCGGTGCGTTGAGTACTATCGTCAAGAAACTGTTGCCGGAAAAGGAAACCACGGTGGCGAAAGCACAGTTGCGGCTTCTTCCTCTCGTGAGTGCAATCTCGGCATTTCTCAACAACACACCTGTAGTGGTCATCTTTGCGCCCATTGTAAAGAACTGGGCGAAGAAAATCGGTCTTTCATGCACCAAATTTCTGATTCCGTTGTCGTATGCCACCATACTTGGAGGACTGTGTACGCTTATCGGGACCTCGACCAATCTGGTTGTACACGGCATGATGATAGAGAAAGGCCTGCCCGGGCTAAAAATGTTCGACCTCGCCTTTATCGGCATTCCTATAACCATTGTCGGTCTGACGTTCATTATATTGACCTCGAAGAAGCTGCTTCCGGCGGAGCGTCCGGACAACTTCGAGGAAGAGGAGAACGATGCCGCTATAGAGAAAGGAAAGCATGTTGTGGAAGTTGTGCTTGCATCCCGTTTCCCCGGCCTGAAGCGCAAACTGAAGGACTTCGATTTCAAGAGGAAATATGGAGCCGAAGTAAAGGAAATACGTCAAGGCGGACAGGTCATCACCAAGAATCTGGGCGAAGTAAGATTGCAGCAGGGCGACACTCTGGTTTTGATTGCCGATGATGCGTTCACCAAAACATGGGGCGACTCATCAATATTCCTTATGATGACCAACGGAAAGGAAATTCCGACCCGCCCGGTTCCGGTATGGAAAAAATGGACGGCTTTGGCATTGCTTCTCATCATGATTATAGGAGCGACAATCGGCGAGCTTCCTTACTTTCAGGAACGCTTCCCGAATGTGAAGATGGATATGTTCTTCTTTGCCGCCGTAACCGCGGTGGTAATGGCATGGCTGAAGATATTCCCTCCGAAGAAATACACCAAATACATCAGTTGGGACATTTTGATTACAATCGCCTGCGCGTTCGCCATCAGTGCGGCGATGGAAGAATCCGGTCTGGCTGCTATGATAGCCAACTTCATCAAAGATGTTTCCGGGTCGTTGGGCGCATGGGGTGCGTTAGCACTGCTTTATTTCGTTACACTCGTTGTCACCGAACTCGTCACGAATAACGCCGCAGCCGCGCTTGCTTTCCCGCTCGCTTTGGAAACGGCACAGTCGTTCGGAGTAGAGCCTATGCCGTTCTTCATTGCCATTTGTGTAGCGGCATCGGCAGGTTTCGCCACTCCCATCGGTTATCAGACCAACCTGATTGTCCAAGGTGCCGGAAACTACAAATTCACGGATTTTACGAGAATCGGAATCCCTATGGATTTGATTGTCATGATAATATCTATAACACTTATCCCCTTGATCTGGCCTTTTGTCCCGGCTTGAGGAAATAAATAACAGTCATTTATTATGGAACATATATACCCCATATTCGACAAAATGCTATCGCGTCAAGACAAAGAACAACTTCTTGGGCAGCGCGGACTGATGATATGGTTCACCGGCCTTAGCGGCTCGGGGAAAAGCACCGTGGCGATAGCTCTCGAACGCGAGCTTCATAAGCGCGGGCTCCTATGCCGCATACTCGACGGTGACAATATACGCTGCGGAATCAATAACAACCTCGGATTTTCGCCAGCCGACCGTGTGGAAAATATCCGCCGTATAGCAGAAGTGGGCAAACTGTTTGTCGATACCGGCATAATCACTATTGCCGCATTCATAAGCCCGAACAATGACATGCGCGAAATGGCGGCTAAAATAATAGGAAAGGACAACTTCGTCGAAGTATATATAAGCACGCCTATCGAAGTATGCGAACAGCGCGATGTGAAAGGTCTGTATGCAAAAGCACGCCGTGGTGAAATCAAGGATTTCACTGGAGTGTCCGCACCTTTCGAAGCTCCGCAAAGTCCGGATTTAGAGCTCGACACGTCGTCGCTTTCTTTAGAAGAATCGGTAAACAGCCTTCTAAGCTATATACTTCCGAAAATAGAACTGAAAAAGTAATAAACAACACATAAATAGATATGTCAGACTATAAATTAAGCCATCTGCAAGAACTCGAAGCTGAGTCAATTTACATAATACGTGAAGCGGCAGCCGAATTCGAGAATCCGGTAATGCTTTTCTCCATAGGAAAAGACTCATGCGTGATGACCCACCTTGCCGAGAAAGCGTTCGCTCCCGGGAAAGTGCCGTTTCCGCTGATGCACATCGACTCCAAGTGGAAATTCAAGGAAATGATTGAATTCCGCGACAAATATGCCAAGGAACACGGCTGGAAACTAATCGTGGAATCGAATATGGAAGCGTTCAATGCCGGAGTAGGCCCGTTCACTCACGGTAGCAAGGTGCATACCGACCTGATGAAGACACAGGCATTGCTACACGGCTTGGAAAAATACAAATTCGACGCAGCATTCGGAGGCGCAAGGCGCGACGAGGAAAAAAGCAGGGCAAAGGAACGTATTTTCTCTTTCCGCGACAAATTCCAGCAATGGGACCCGAAAAACCAACGTCCGGAACTGTGGGACATATACAACACCCGCGTGCATAAGGGCGAGAGCGTGCGGGTATTTCCGCTTTCTAACTGGACGGAGCTTGACATATGGCAATATATCCGGTTGGAGAAAATCGACATAGTGCCTCTCTATTTCGCAAAGGAAAGACCGATTGTGGAAATCGACGGCAACCTTATCATGCCCGACGACGACCGTCTGCCGGAAGAGTACCGCGACAAGATACAGATGCGCAAAGTGCGCTTCCGCACACTCGGTTGCTGGCCGTTGACCGGTGCCGTGGAAAGCGAGGCCGACACAATAGAGAAAATCGTGGAAGAAATGATGACCACTACAAAGAGCGAGCGCACTACCCGTGTCATTGACTTCGACCAAGATTCAAGCATGGAACAGAAAAAACGTGAAGGATATTTCTAAAAATCGAAAGGATATGGAAAGCAATTCAAAACTCAATATAAAAGAATTCCTCGACAAGGACGAACAGAAAGACCTGCTGCGTTTTCTGACAGCCGGCTCAGTGGATGACGGCAAATCCACGCTTATCGGACGTCTGCTCTTCGACAGCAAAAAAATATATGAGGACCAGCTCGACGCGCTCGAACGTGACAGCAAGCGTATGGGCAACGCCGGCGACCATATTGACTATGCCCTGCTTCTCGACGGACTGAAAGCCGAGCGTGAGCAAGGAATCACGATTGATGTGGCATACCGCTATTTCAGTACAAACAACCGCAAGTTCATCATCGCCGACACCCCGGGACACGAGCAATATACCCGCAATATGATTACGGGCGGCTCCACAGCGAATGCGGCCGTGATTCTCGTCGATGCGCGTACAGGAGTGATTACCCAGACACGCCGCCACACGTTCCTCATTTCGCTTCTCGGAATCAAGCATGTGGTGCTTGCCGTCAACAAGATGGACCTTGTGGATTTTGACAAAGCAGTGTTCGACAAGATTGTAAAAGACTATACGGATTTCGTTTCCACACTCAATATTCCGGACGTGACCTGCATACCGCTGTCGGCTTTAGACGGTGACAACGTAGTCGAGAAAAGCCAACGCACGCCGTGGTACAACGGCAAATGCCTGCTCGACTATCTCGAGACAGTGCCTATCGACCTCGACCGCAACTACGACGATTTCCGCTATCCTGTGCAATACGTATTGCGCCCTAACTTGGATTTCCGCGGATTCAGCGGCAAGGTTGCGAGCGGCGTAATCCGCAAAGGCGATACCGTAATGGCTCTGCCGTCGCGCAAGATGTCGAAAGTGAAGAGCATTGTCACCTATGACGGCGAATTGGAAGAGGCGTTCCCGCCGTTGTGCGTAACTCTCACTTTAGAGGACGAAATCGACATATCGCGCGGAGAAATGCTTGTAAAGCCTGACAATCTGCCATACGAAGACCGCAATTTCGAGGCTATGCTCGTATGGATGGACGAAGAAGATATGGACGTTAACAAGCAGTTCTATCTGAAACAGACCACCAACACCACTCGTGCCCGCATCGACAACATAAAATACAAAGTCGATGTCAACACAATGGAGAAATCGAAAGTCGACAAACTCGTGCTCAACGAGATTGGAAGAGTTGTATTTACCACCGGAAAAGAGTTGTTCTTCGACCCTTACCACAAGAACAAGCAGACAGGGGCGTTCGTCCTTATCGACCCGATAACCAACAACACTTCCGCCGTCGGTATGATTATCGACCGTGTCGATGCAAAGGATATGGTGCACGACGACGCTATCGCAACTATAGATCTGAATGCTCTCGGTATCGACGAGTCACATCACGAGGCAATCAGGAAAGTGTGTGACGAACTGGCAAAACAGGGGCTTACAATCAAAATTAAAAACTGACAATTATGGGACTGACATTCGACAACCTTCCGGTAAACACTCTTGTGGGAGCCAATTGGAATACATTCAAGACGCTGACCGAAGGTCAGGAAATCGGTGACAAATATAAAGGCAAATACCGCCTTACCAAGGCCGTATGCCGCTTGTTGAGTCTGCTGCAACCGATAGAGGACTCCGCCTACAAAAAGATTGCGGACAAACCGCTTGAAAACGACCCTCTGTTCATCCTCGGACACTGGCGCAGCGGAACGACGTTCGTCCACAACGTGTTTGCCTGCGACAAGCAGTTCGGCTATACCACTACATACCAGACTGTATTTCCGAATCTTGTGCTGAAAGGGCAGCCTTTTTTCAAGAAAAATATGGCGATGCTGATGCCCGACCACCGTCCTACCGACAATATGGAGCTGAAGCCCGACCTTCCGCAGGAAGAGGAGTTTGCGTTGTCGAATATGATACCCTACACTTTCTATAATTTCTGGTTTTTCCCGCAACGCTGGATGGAGTACTGCGACCGCTTCCTGACGTTCGAGAAAATCACCGAGGAGGAGAGGAAAGTGTTCAAGGAGGCGTTCTTGCGTTTGGTGAAAGTGTCGCTTGCCAACACCGGTGGCACGCGCTATCTGAGTAAGAATCCCCCGCATACCGGTCGGATAAAGACGTTGGTGGAGATGTTCCCCAACGCAAAGTTCATCTATCTGATGCGCAACCCCTATACCGTGTTCGAGAGTACGCGCAGCTTCTTCACTAACACGATAAAGCCGTTGAAACTTCAGGACATCAGCAACGAGCAGATTGTTGCCAACATCGTGGAGACCTACAAGCGGCTTTACGACCGATACGAGGCCGACAAGCACCTCATTCCGGAGGGCAACCTCTACGAAATGAAATTCGAGGACTTCGAGAAGGACGCATACGATATGACCAAGGAGATATATCAGAAGCTCAATCTCGGCGGGTTCGACAAGGCAGAAGCCGACATCGTGAAATACCTCGACAAGAAAAAGGGCTATAAGAAGAATAAATACAAATATGAGGACGCAACAGTGAAAATCGTGGAGGACAACTGGAGCAAAGCCCTCAATGACTGGAATTATTCTCTGTAAAATGAAAACAGGGGCGGGGTAACTCGCCCCTGATTTTTTGATATTGGTAATTGGTTGCTATGAGAAAATTCGGGATTTTGTTGGTTGCGCTTTTTGCCGGCGCGGCTTTTGGGGCGTGTTCCAAGAGCGTTGACGATGTTGATGACGGGAATATCGGCGAGCTTACAGAAATAGGGATGGTCAATACCCTTGAATTGCAGAAGCGGTTGGTTGATCGGTTCAATATCGGAGATGATGAAGAGGAATTCTATAAGATTCAACTGTATCTGTCGGGACTTGACTTGCCGATGCCGTGGGACGGAAAGTTCGAGAGCTTGGAGCAGATGTATGTGATTTTGGCGGATATGTATGTGAATTTGCCGTCTGGTAATGACCGTCCGGCGAATCCTCCTCATTTGGAAAAATTCTTTTTAGGTTCTGATTCTGCGGAGAAATACTATGAGTTGATGATTGCCAATGAATCATCGTATAAGGTTTTGATGGCATCCAACTTAACTGAGGACTATTCCGAATTTTGGGATTTTCTTCCTATGGTTGATGTATTATGGGACGAGTTGAAAAATAATTCAGAATCTTATAAAGAAGAATGCAAGGTCTTGAACAAAAAAGAAGCATACTATACAGTTGCGCTGACTGGTCAACAGAAAGTCTGTATGGTGAAGTATCGCTCTGTCATTACTTCTTCTTCGTCTGTTATGGGAATCGACGAACCGATGACAGACACCGATTCTTTGATTGTGTTGGAGGGTAACGGTGATATTGTGCCGTTCAACTATATGGATGCCCGCATTCTTTCCGACTTGGTCAATGAAGTTAGGGAGAAGAGGTTCGAGAACAGCGCTTTGGACGGCATACTTGCCAGTTATTTTGATTAGCGGATGGTACGGCCTTGGAACACATTGGTGTTGTAGGGCTTCAGTTTGCCGGAGAACGTGATGCGCACAGGGTAGAAGTTTGAATTGACCGTTACATCGCACGATGTGCCGTTCTTTGGCAGCGTGAATGATATGTCGGCCGATATGGCCGTGCCTGTCACCATCATACGGTAGAGGAGGTTGCCTTTCTTGTCGAACCTTTTTTCTACATTGGTTATCCTTCCTTCCACTGTTATTCCTCCCAATCCGTTAGGGCCGCTGAAACCGCGCTCGAAGGCGAGCTGCACGGTCGCTTCGTTGCCTTGTACAAGCACGAAGTTGGTGGATTGGTTGACGTTTACGGTATAACCGCGGCGGAAACGTACTCTGTCGGCCACTATCACGAAGTGCATATCGTCGATGGCGGCGAGAGCCATTTCGAATTGCAGGGAGTCGAGAAGTTCTTGCTGGCGTTTCTTTTCCTGTTTCTCTTTTTCTTTGCGCAGCTTTTCCGCCGCTTTGGCCGCTTTCTTGGCTTTGCGTTTTTCTGCCCGTGTCATTTCCACGGTAGCGTTGTTGTCGGCGGTGGTGGCAAACGCTTCCATTCCGCTGAGACAGATTGATATGGCTGTGAAAATCATTAAAATCGTACGTTTCATAATATATATGTTTTGATTGTCTATTGTTAAAACAAATAAAGGTGTCTTATTGTTTAGGATGGCGTTTGCGTACTATGGCAGAAAGCAGCATCGAGAGCAGCGATCCGAAGAATGTGGTCATCCACAGCATTTCCACGGCTACTTCTATCGGTGTGGGCAGCATATTGTTGTCGATTACGGTGTCGATTA
This sequence comes from uncultured Porphyromonadaceae bacterium, assembly GCA_900550025.1. Taxonomy (GTDB): domain Bacteria; phylum Bacteroidota; class Bacteroidia; order Bacteroidales; family Muribaculaceae; genus Limisoma; species Limisoma gallistercoris. The sequence continues at coordinate 12,906 of URQP01000024.1, forward strand.
CTTCTGCTATGCCGGAAGAGTTGCCCGGGTCGAGTTCTCTGTAGAGTTCTACTGCATTCACGGCCTGACGGTAGATAAAATCAGAGTCAATATATTGCAGGTAGGCGTATGAGCATAGTGCGCATATCATCGAGCCGCCGATGAATATAGATATGCCGAGCATCCATAGCGAGGCGAAGTCGGAAGTGCAGAAATATTTCTTGTGGGTCTTTGCGATAAGGCTGTAGGCGAAGAATGGGGTATAGCACAGCATTGCCAATCCGGCAAGCGACAGCAGCGACGACTTTTCGCTCCACACGGTGAAAAGGAATATCAGTGTCAGGTATATTCCCATCGGCACTCCTTTGTATGCTCCTTCGCGATATACTTGTCCCGGTGTCATTCTTTTACTGTTTTTTAGTTGTGAATCCGCATTCTTCGAACAGGCGAAAATCGTCGGCCACGTTGTTGCCGGTCGTGGTCAGCAGGTCGCCTATCATCGTGCCGTTCACTCCTCCGCGCATCATCCGTTTCACGGCTTCGCGCGACAGCCTTGCCCTGCCGCCTGCAAAGCGGATAACAACTTTTGGAAGTATGAGCCGGAATATTGCGGCGGTGCGTATGATTTCTTCCTCGCCGAGCAGAGGAGTATTTTCCAACGCTGTGCCTTTTATAGGATTCAGTACGTTGAGCGGTACGGAGTCTACACCAAGCTCTTTAAGCTCGAACGCGAATTCCACGCGCTGGCGCATCGTCTCGCCCATCCCTATGATTCCTCCGCTGCACACTTCCAGACCAACGGATTTTGCGTCGCGTATCGTCTGTCGTTTGTCGCCGGGGGTATGTGTGGTGCAAAGCGACAGGAAATATGCCGATACTGTCTCCATATTGCAGTGGTAGCGTGTCACCCCGGCTGCTTTGAGCATCTCCAACGTCGGTTTGTCGACAAGCCCCATCGAGGCGCAGAGCTTCATGTCGGTTTCGGAGGCTATTTTTTTGTAATCGTCGCAGAATCTTTCAGCGTCTCTTGCGCTTACTTTGCGTCCGCTTGTCACCATCGAAAACCTGTCAACGCCATAGCCGTCGTTGCGTTTGGCAAGATTCAACAGTGTTTCCGTATCGATTATCTCATATTTCTTCACGTCGGATTTTGCCTTCACCGACTGCGAGCACCATTTGCAGTCCTCGCCGCACAGTCCGGAGCGGGCATTGACGATGGAACAAGTATCCATCCGGTCACCGCAGAACTGGCGGCGTATCTCGTCGGCTGCGTCGCAAAGCTCGTCGATGTCGCAATTTTCTGCCAGCTGAACAGCTTCGTCTATTGTTATGCTGCCGCCATCCAATATGCGGCGTTTTATCTCTTCAATCATAACCGGGGAATGAAAAACTTTGTAAAGTTAGCTCATTCCTTTCAGAAATGGAACAGGTCACACCATTTTCAGCCCGATGATCGAGATTATCAGTGTAGTGATGAAGAACAGCCGGGCGAAAGTGGCGGGTTCGTTGAAGAAGAAAATGCCTACCAATACGGTGCCGACCGCTCCGATTCCTGTCCATATAGGGTAGGCGGTGCCGATGGGTATGGTCTGTACGGCTTTTGCAAGTAAAACCATGCTAAGCGTAAGGCTTATGAGGAAGCCCGCCGTCCATAGGTAATGCTCGAGTGCGGTGGTCTCTTTCATTTTGCCGAGGCAGAAAGCGAATCCTGTCTCGAACAGCCCGGCGATAATCAGTATAGCCCAGTTCATATCTACTTTATCGTATTGTTAGACGTATTGCAAAGTTATGTTATATCTCTGAATTTTTATGGTGGTGTAACGGCTAATGATTAGTTTGTAATCAATTTTTCAATAGGGTTTCTGTCGCTTTAATAAGGCATCAATTGGATGGTTTAACAAGATTTAACTTGGGGGGGGTAGAAGTGTGACTGTTTTTATACATTTGTGAATCAATAATTAAAATCAATTACTATGAATTATAAAGTACATGATGGACCGTATTATATGGCACAAGGCTATATCGACGCCCGTGAGGATGATTGCTGCATCACTAATAAAAGGCAAGCGGTAGATTTATGCGGCGGAACATATTGCCAAATGGGGTCGACGGCTTATATCAACGGAAAAGTTAGTAAGTGTGTAGTCTAGTGTCCTAATAATTCGCCGTCGAATGTGTGGAGTAACATTTTAGAGCAAAACGAGGATGTATTCCGTGAGTACCGCAGGGGTACGGATGCCGATACAAAAAAGGATATTGACGAATGCAATAGTGAAAACTGCCGGACGTATATAAAAGATCCTATTATCCGGATTATATTCTTGCGGGAAGATGGTAATACATACTATCGTTTCTTGGGTATATACGTATTGGATGTAAAAACATCAAAGGAGAACAATGAGCTTGTATGGCGGCGTATTTCCATGCGTTTGAATTTGTCTGAGCTGCCACGCATTCTGGATTTGGCGAAATGTGTCAATAATGCGGTTGTGCAATCCCAAGCAATGTGACATCTGTCGGCGCATTTGCATTCAGCGGATGCGAAATGTTGGTGCTTGCGGCGTTGCCTGAAAGAATTACGGAGATAGGGGATTACACATTCTCCGGTTGCAAGAATTTGATGTCGGCGGTAGTTCCGGAGAGTGTTATGGCGATTGGTAATAACGCATTCAATGGATGCGCCCGTATATCTTCAATAGTTATACATGATAACGTAACTTCAATCGGTAATTCTGCGTTTGAAAATTGCACAGGTTTGACTTCTGTGGAGATAGGCAGCGGACTGGTTTCGATAGGTGAGTCTGTATTTAAGGGATGTAGCAAGTTGGTGGATATTGTGATTCCTGATAATGTCGGGACAATCGGCGATAACTGTTTCTATGGTTGTTCGGGTTTGGCTTCTGTAGAGATAGGCAGCGGAGTGGTTTCAATCGGGGCATCGGTGTTTACAGGTTGCAGTAAGCTGGCTACAATAAATGTGTCGAAAGATAATCGATCGTATGTTTCGGAGGACGGTGTGCTTTACAATATGGATATGACTGAACTGCTGCGCTATCCAGCGGGAAAGATGGAACAGTCTTTTGATATACCGTCAACGGTTACTACAGTAGCTGCAGAAGCGTTCAGCGATAGCTATATTTTTTATTCGGTTACGATACCTGCCGGTGTCACTACAATAGGCGACAAGGCGTTTAGCGGTTGCAACAGCCTTAAGGAAATCATTTCAGTAAGCCAGACTCCTCCGGCAATTTCAGAAACGACTTTCGACTACCGCCATTACAACTCTGCCGAGTTGATAATTCCTGTTGGGGCTACTGTTGATTATCTGATGGCGGATAATTGGTATAACTTCATTAATATCAAGGAGATGGAGCTTAGCGGTGTGGGTGAAGTGGCGGAAGCATGTGTCAGTGTTGCGGCAGTTGACGGCGAAATCGTTGTCAGCGGTGCGGAAGATTCGGTTGTAGATGTTTACAGTATAGGAGGCCAGCTTTTGTACAGTGGTATGGACACTACCGTCGGCGGTCTCGCCCACGGCATTTACATTGTCCGTGTCGCCGGTCAGACGTTCAAAGTGTCGTTGTAGTGCTGCGCAGCAGTTGTGTGGTTATTGTAGCTTCGCCACAAGATAAAAGGAACGGGGTTATGGTTTGCCATAGCCCCGTAACATTTTTTTGTTGTGTCAGCCGATGCTGATGCCGGAGAAGCCCATGAATGCCATAGCGAGAAGTCCGGCGCAGAGCAGGGCGATGGGCGTGCCCTGCATCGCTTTCGGCACTTCGGCAATCTCAAGCTGCTCGCGCACGCCGGCGAATATCACGAGAGCGAGCGCGAAGCCTAATGCCGTCGACATTCCGTAAACCACGGATTCGAGCAGGTTGTATTGTTTCTGTATTACCGAAATTGCCACGCCTAAGACTGTGCAGTTGGTCGTAATCAGCGGCAGGAACACGCCGAGAGCCTGATAGAGCGACGGCATCACTTTCTTCATTATTATTTCGAGCATCTGCACCAAGAACGCAATCACGAGGATGAACGCTATGGTCTGCATATATTGCAGTCCGAGAGGGTTGAGCACGCAGGTCTGCAGCGTCCACGTGACGGCTGTGGAGAGCGTGATTACGAACGTCACTGCGGCACCCATGCCTACGGCGGAGCTGATGCGCTTCGACACTCCTATAAACGGACAAATTCCGAGGAATTGCGAAAAGACGATGTTGTTTACGAATATCGCCGTTATTATGATTGAAATATATGTCAGCATTGTTTAGCGGATTTAAGTTTGTTGACTAATGCGATGAGCAGCCCGAGCACAATGAACGCGCCCGGTGCAAGGATGAACAGCAGCGGTGCATAGGTTTCGGGGTATATTGCCAGTCCGAACACCTTGCCTGTGCCGAGAAACTCGCGTACCGACCCGAGCAGTGTCAGGGCGACAGTGAAGCCGAGTCCTATGCCGAGACCGTCGAAGAGCGAGTCGATAACGCCGTGCTTTGAGGCGAAAGCCTCTGCACGTCCGAGCAGGATACAGTTCACGACAATCAGCGGGATGAAGATTCCCAATGTGCTGTAAAGGTCGGGCACGTAGGCCTGCATAAGCATCTGCAGGAGCGACACGAACGACGCTATCACCACGATGTAGGCGGGGATGCGCACCTTGTCGGGCACTATGTTGCGAATGGCGGCAATTGCCATATTGGAGAATATAAGTACGCTTGCCGTGGCAAGTCCCATGCTCATACCGTTGATTGCGCTGCCGGTGGTGCCGAGTGTAGGGCACATGCCGAGCAGCAGCACGAATGTGGGGTTTTCCTTAATGAATCCGTTGACGAATATCTTTATCTTATTCATTGTCTTGCCCTTTCTGATTTGATGAATATTCCATATAAGCCTTGAAAGCGCTGTCGAGCGTTTTCAGGAATGCCCGGGACGAGATTGTGGCCGCCGTTATGGCATCGACGTCGCCGCCGGCCTTGGATACTGTCAGCCGTTCTGTTCCGGGATTGCGCCCGACGATGCTGCGCTTGCCTTGCGGGTCGCGGAACCATTCCTGCATCTTAGAACCGAGACCGGGTGTCTCTGAATGCTGAAGCACGGAGTAGTCCCTGACGGTACCGTCGGCTTCGAAACCGTAAACCACTGCGATTTTCCCGGCAAATCCGTCGGCCGACGATTCCACGGCGGCTCCGGCGAGCTTGCCGTCTGCAATTGCGGGATAGATGGTCACTTCCGTGCCATTGATCGTAGTGGTGAATTTATCGTCGAAAGGATTATTGTCGTGCTGCGGCATCACTTTTTCCATTGCCGCTGTCTGCGATTTGAATTCTGCCTCCTTGATAGGCGCTTCCGTCACTCCGTTGACCCACGAGAGCAGGACGGCGGCCACTATGGTGATTCCGCCTAAAGAAATCACCATATTTCTGAAATTCGATTCCGGTTGTTTCATCGTTTGCTCCTTTCTCCGAACCGTGTCGGCTTGAAATATCGGTTGATAAGCGGTGTCAGTCCGTTCATCAGCAGGATGGCGAACGACACCCCTTCGGGGTATGCCCCCCATTTGCGTATGATGACGGTTATCACTCCTATCATCACGCCGTAGACAATCATTCCTTTGTGCGACATCGGCGATGTGGCGTAGTCGGTTGCCATAAAGAACGCACCCAGCAGCAGGCCGCCGGTGAGCAGCGGCATCAGCGGATCATCGCCTAAAGCGAGGTAGAACAACGCGACGCTTGCGAGTATGGCCACAGGGATATGCCATGTAATAACCTTGCGGATGAGCAGATATGCCGCGCCTATGAGCAGCGCTATGGCCGAAACTTCACCCATGCTGCCTCCCATGTTGCCTAAGAATGCGTCCCATGTCGAGACTTCCACCATGTCTTTCATCGAGGAGGCTACCGACGCTCCCGTGTTCACGTCGCTTACGCTTTCTTTCATTGTGGAGAGGATTGTCGCGCCTGTCTCCATATCGAAATATTTCCAGCGGTTGACAATCGGGAGCGGCCAAGTGGTCATCTGTGCCGGAAACGAGAGCAGCAGGAACACGCGTCCTGCGATTGCCGGATTGAAAATATTGTTGCCAAGACCGCCGAATGCCATCTTGACAATTCCGATGGAAAATATCGAACCAAGGATTACGATATATACCGGAAGGTTTGACGGCAAATTAAGGGCGAGCAGCACGCCTGTCACGATTGCGGAATAGTTGCCGATAGTCGATTTCCCTTTTATCAGGAACCGTTGTATCAGGTATTCTGTTGCCACGCATCCGGCGACGGCCGACAGAAGCACCACGAGCGCGCCTGCCCCGAAAAAGAACAACGAGCAGGCCACTGCCGGCAGCAACGCGATAAGCACGTCGAGCATTGTACGTTCCACTGACCTTTGGGTGTGGATGTGGGGTGATGATGATATGATTAATTCTTTATCCATTGTCATTTGCTTTTTCTTGATTTGATGATTGCACCTGTTTTTGCCTTTCCGATACGAATGTAGTCGAGCAGAGGCCGGTGCGATATGCAGATGTAGGAGCATGAGCCGCATTCGATGCAGTCCATGACACGTTCAGCCTCCAGCCGCCCGTAGTCTTTCAGTTGCGACAACTTGGCGAGCAGGTACGGTTCAAGCCCCATCGGGCAGACCGATACGCACGATGCGCAGCGCACGCAATTTTCCGGCGTTTCGCGCGTCGAATAGCGTTCCGGTACTATGAGTATTCCCGAAGTGCCTTTGTTGGTTGTTGCGTTGAGGTTGGATGCCGCCTTGCCCATCATCGGGCCTCCGAGTATTACCTTTTTCGTGCTTTCCGGCATTCCTCCTGCGGCTGATATTATTGCGGAGAGGGGAGTGCCAATGGCAACACGGTAGTTGCCCGGGTGCGGGAGGTCGGGACCGGTTATGGTGACAATCCGTTCTACCAAAGGAATTCCGTCGGCAACCGCTTGTTTTACGGCGTAGGCTGTCGCTACGTTCTGTACTACTACGCCGACAGATGCCGGAAGTCCTCCGGAAGGGACTTGCCTTCCTAAGACAGCGTCAATCAGTTGTTTTTCCCCGCCTTGCGGATATTTCACTTTCAGTGGAATCACCTCTATTCCGCTATTTGCTCCAGCCGCTTTTCTCAATGCTTCTATTGCGTCAGGCTTGTTTGCCTCGATAGCTATATAGGCCTTATCTACATTGATGGCACGCATCAGGAGTTTTACGCCTTCGGTTATCTCATCAGGCTTCTCTACCATCAATTGTTGGTCGTTGGTCAGATACGGCTCGCATTCTGCGCCATTGATTACAAGAGTGTCGACAGGTGTGTTCTTTGGCGGCGTAAGCTTCACTTTCGTAGGGAATGTGGCTCCGCCAAGTCCTACTATTCCTGCATCGTCGATTATACTGATGATTTCTTCAGGAGAAAGCCCGGCTATTTCGTCTACGGTGCGCGGACGCTTTTCTTCGCGGTTCTCGCCGTCGGGCGTTATGAATACCGATAAGCTTTCGAAACCGAAAGCGTTTTTATACTTGTCGATTTTTTTCACTGTTCCGCTTACCGGCGAATGTATGTTGGCGGATACGAATCCTGAACTTTTGCCTATAAGCTGATATTTAGCCACTTTGTCGCCTTTCTCGACGCAGCATTGGGCAGGAGCGCCTATATGCTGGGAAAGGGATACTATATATTCTTTCTGTTGAGGGATTTCTATGATCGGGCATCCTGCCGACAGCTTGTTTTCCGGCGGATGTATGCCGCCTTTTCTGAATGTCTTTAACATGTTACCTCCTCCTTTACTGCGGGTTTTTCAGGGAAATTCACAGCTTTGATGCAATGTACGGGACAAGCATCGACGCATTTCCTGCACAAGCGGCACTTCTCGTCGTCGATATAGGCGAGGTTGTCGGTGATGGTGATTGCGTCGAACGGACATGCTTTCGCGCATTTGCCGCAACCGATGCATGCCGCTTTGCATTCTTTCATTGCTTCCGCTCCTTTGTCGTGGTTGGAACAAGCCACATAGACGCGGCGGTTTTTAGGTCCTTTGTACCGCAATTCGATTATGTTGCCGGGACATGCTTCAACGCAAGCCCCGCAAGCGGTGCATTTTTCATCGTCGAATGTCGGAATGCCGGTCTCTTCGTCCAACTTTATCGCATCAAACATACAGGCATTCACACAGTCGCCGCATCCAAGGCATCCGTATGCGCAATCGGTCTCGCCAGCATATATAATGCGCTCGATGGCGCACGACCGGGGACCGTCGTAATGGGATGTGTGTTTGCGCACCATACACGAGCCGTTGCATTTGAGTACTGCAACTTTTGGCTTCCCTGCTTCCGCTTTCAACCCGAGGTATTCGCCGATAGCGTTCATTGCCGCGTCGCCTCCTACCGGACACCGTTTGCCTTCCAGCGAGCCGCTGTTGACGCAATTTGTCGCAAAATCGCGGCATCCGCTGAATCCGCAACCTCCGCAATTTGCGCCCGGAAGCATCTTTTCCACATCGTCGATGCGCGGATCTTCCTTGACTTTGAATTTTCTTGCCACAATATAAAGAAGCGCGGCACTTATTATGCCGGTGCCTCCCAACACTGTGACTGCTGATATTATAGGATTCATATATCTGTTAATTTGTTAATCTGTAAACTTTTAGACTATATTTTATGTTCCTGAGCGATTTCGTTGCATAAATTATAAAAAAGTACAATGCAACTGCCGTGATTCCTGCAGCGGCTGCGGTCGTATCGGAAGCATCGAGCAGTTTTGCTGATGTTATGGCGGCCAAAATTATGAGTAAAGGCAATGCGCATGCAAACAATATGGCTTTCCATACCATAGATGGAGTGATTTCAATTCTTACATCATCTCCTTCCTCCAATTTATCGTCGCAACTTTTAATTTCGGTCTTGATATATTCAGAACCGTTGCTCCGGCAAAACGCCGCTATTGTGCATTCTCCGCATTTGTCTGCGCCGTCGATTCGGATTGTGTAACCCTCTGCGCTGACTTGTGTCACTTTCCCGGTATGTATTATCGTTCCGTCTGCCATAGTCTTATTCATAAAGCAATTGCAAGTCGTCTACAACTAATTCAGCACCGGTCGATACTCCTTTTTCGAGATAATAGGTAGTCTTTATTTTTCTTGTTTCTTCGGATTGGTCGTAGGATGCATAGCAAGACGACGACACCATCAATTGCAATTTTGTGGCGTGCATGTCGCGGACGGTGTAGTTGACCGGTATGGAGAATCGTGTGAACGATGTGGAGGCGTGCAGTTCTCCGCGTCCTTCGCCTATGACGGTCGTTTTACCTTCGCTTTCGTTGATGAGGCGGATAGTTACGAGTCCGGTCTCTTCTGTGTCGTTGACATCCTGACGATAGTAATAGTAGCCGGTGATTGCCGTCGGCCGTGATGTGAAGTTGATTCCCTCTTCGTATTTTTCAGTTCCGTCGGCGGCGAAAGTGTATGTGCCGAGGAAGATTTTTCCGGCCGAGCGGTTGGCTATTTGCGGCGCATTGCGGCTGAAATATATTTCATCGGTGCGCGCGTCGCGCGGAGGTTCTGTGCCGTTGATGTCCCATGCGGCATTGGTGAGTTTGACTGCATATTGACCTTCGTAGCTGCCACGTATGATTTCGGTTGTCGGTACTTTGAACCATGTGTTTTCCGTTTTCGCGTATTCTGAGCATGTTTTTGCGTTCACGCTTGCCCATCCTTCCGCTTCGGAGACAGTGATGGATGAAGTGTTGTAAGTAGGCATCCAACTGTTCAGGTTGGAATATTTGCCGCCGCAGTTGATGATTGGAATGTTGATGGTCTCTTTGACATTATCCTCGAAATCGCCGTTCGGAAGTTCTGCCGCTTCTTCTGTGGTTAAATCAATATGCTTCTCGTCGTCGGCAGATGTCGAAACTACGATGGAATAGTTTGTCGAGGGCATCAGAGTTGATATGGTGATTCTCTTTTCTTCGGGGACGCGTTCCATTACGGCAGGGTGCAGGTCGCCTCCTTGCTCCCGGATGGCTACGGTGATGTATTTGATTACTTTTTCGGCGTAATCGCCGGTTATTATTATGTCGGCTTTCGAGGTCCATATATTGTCCCTCCCGCATATTACGCCGAATTCCGGTATCTGGCGGCGTAGTGTTACGGTTTCCGAATGCTTTAGTCCTTCCTTGTATTCTGCTCTGAGGTTCAGGATGTGGAGGTCTTCCGGAATGATTACAGTTGCGGAATATATGCCGTCGCCTTTTGTGGTGACCGATTCCGTCTCCAATGTGTTCCAGTTGTCGCCGCTTGTCTCGTATTGAAGGCGGATGTCGTTGAAATCGTCGCCATTATAAGCCACGTCAATGACTGCCTTCTCTGCTTCGAATGCGATGTCGTCGGGCGGCATTATTCTGATGCTTACCGGATTGACTATGACATGGATGTTACAGGGCTTGTCGCTTACGCGCCCTTGCCGGTCGATGGCCTGAAACGCAATGTCGTATGTCGAGCTTTCCGCATTGAGAGTGGGTAGGCTGCCGATTAAGCCGGTAAGGTCTATTTTTACGTGTTCCGACCCTTCCGTGTTGCCTTCTATTGCCATTCCCTCTTGCAGGACACCGCTGGTTTCCCCGATTATGTCCGTTTCGCCGATATATGGCTTTGGCGAATTAGTGTTTACGCTGAAAAACAGATGCTGCAATCCACCGGGTATCGTGGCTTCGCAAACGACAGGCGTTTCGACTGTCTCGTTCTCGGATAATTGCAGGGTGGAGTTGTCATTTATCCCCTGCAATGTGAAAGTAGGAGAAGCAGTGGTAAACAAATCGTCATTTACCGTGATGGCAATCGGTGTATTTACCGTATTTTCATCATACGAGAAATTTACGGTATTGCTTCCGTCGCCGGGTGCCGTCGCCCGGATTTGATAGTGCTCGGAAGCTGACGCGCCGTTGATTTCGATAGTTTGCAGGGTGACTTTCCGTCCGGAGTTGTCGGTGATTGTGACTTCCCCGCGTATTTTACCGGGGTTTATCATTACCGGCTCGTCCATGCGTGACAGGTCTATGTATTTGCCGTTTTCCGATTTTATCCGCATTGACAGGTCGTGTATGGCAGGATTGTCGATTTGTGTTACGTTGCTTATGATTGTACTCGCAACTTTACAATTCAGGACGACTTCTGTAAGTTGGTTGTCGTTTATTGAGGCTTGGCATTCTGCTGAAAAGTAAGGCTGTATATAGCCTTCCCCTCCATCCGGCTCAGATGTGGCGCTGAAAGTGTAGCTGTCTACCGGAATCATTTTGTGGGTCTGCCCGAACTCTTCTATGTTTTTCCACTGCCGGTGGTTGCCATTCTCGCCTTGTGCGGATATTTGGACGGAATTAATGTCGGGAGCGGTTATTCTGATAGGGTCTGCTCCTGCTATGTTTATGATGGATGTGTCGATGCCGATTGATATTTCTAAATCGCCATACCCGGTAATCAGTTGGTTGTAGTCTTCCTTGCATCCAGCTGTGATGAGCATAAGTGATAGGGCAAAAAGAATATGAGTTTTATATTGCTTCATACCGGGCTAATTTTTGCCACAAATTTAGATTATTTGCGCCGTTTTCTGAAATATAAGTTATGATTAAATATTGTTGAAAGTGAAAAAAGGTTGGTTTTTCCGTAAATTGGAGCAAACGGTTTGCCTTATTCGTGGCTTAGTCGTAAATTAGCACCGGAATATTAATCGATTAATTTATAGAAATGAAAAGTATACTCCTTATTGCGGCAATGTCATTGGCAGCTTTTGCTCCGGTGCAATCCGCCAATCCAAAACATGAGTTCAGGGGCGCGTGGCTCCATACGGTGCATCAGGGACAGTATGCCAAGATGACAACCGCTGAGACTAAGAACTATCTGGAAGACCAGCTTGATAAACTGAAAGCGGCGGGATGCAATGCTGTCGTGTTTCAGGTGCGTCCGAGCGCGGATGCCCTCTATGACTCGGAGCTTGAGCCTTGGAGCCGTTTCCTGACAGGCACTGCCGGAAAAGCTCCGGAACCTTATTGGGATCCGTTGGAGTTTATGGTAGAACAGTCGCATGCAAGAGGGATGGAGCTCCATGCGTGGTTGAATCCTTACCGTGTCACTTCGTCGAATAATGAAAAACTTGCTCCTGACCATATTTATCATAAGCATCCTGAACGGTTTGTGAAATATGACGGAAAGTTGTACTTCGATCCGGGATTGCCGGAAAACCGTGAGTTTATCGAAAGGGTGGTGGAAGATATAATTTCGCGTTATGATGTCGATGCCATTCATATGGACGATTATTTTTATCCATATCCTGTCAAAGGAAAAGACTTTCCTGACAGCAAGTCGTATGCTGAATATGGTAACGGTATGGACCGTGGCGATTGGCGGCGCCAGAATGTCAATTTGCTTATCGAAGGGCTGCATGAGACGATTGCTGCTACCAAGCCATGGGTGCGTCTCGGTATCAGTCCGTTCGGGATATGGCGCAACAAGTCGAGCGACCCGAAAGGCAGTGATACTAACGGTTTGCAGAATTATGACGAGTTGTATGCCGATGTTTTGCTTTGGACGGAAAAAGGATGGGTGGACTATATGCTTCCCCAGCTTTATTGGACATTGGAAAAGAAAGTCGCCTCGTCTGAAAAGCTGGCATATTGGTGGAACGATAATGCCAATGGCCGGCATATGTATATAGGGCAGTCTATCGGGGCTACTATGGACACTCCTGATTTGGCCCCGTCGAAGAATCCTACCCAGCTTGACCACAAAATACGTTTGTCGCGCGAGTTGCCGAATATTCAAGGCAATTGCTGGTGGCCGGGTTATATGATTACCTCAAACTATAAAGGCATCGCCGATTCGCTGGCTGTGAACCAACAGTCGACGGTGGCATTAGTGCCTTCTTATCCGTGGATTGACAGCGTCGCGCCCGATGAAGTGTCAGGTCTGAGAGCGGAAGGACGTGTCATTAAATGGCAAGCGCCTGAAACAGATGATGTGATGCAGCAGGCGCGTGCATACGTGGTATATTGTTTCGGCAAGGATGAAGAGGCCGACTTGGAGAACGCTTCTTCTATTGTGTGTGTAACATATTCGCCGGAATATGTGATACCGGATGATAAGGATGGGGAATACCGGTATGTGGTGACGGTGCTCGACCGCGCTAACAATGAAAGTAAGGAAGGCAAATCCGTCGTTGTCGAATTGTAATGGAGAAATACAAGATACTTTTTGTCTGTCTCGGGAATAAATAGAAAAATATA
>URQP01000025.1 GCA_900550025.1 uncultured Porphyromonadaceae bacterium
GACAAGAAAGAATGAAAAGGTAATATCTAAAGACAAACCTAAGTATTCATTTGATGGAATTAATTTTTATGTAAAACGTCGTTTTGTTTTAGAATTGATAAGACAATATGTAAAAGAGCATCCGAATATTAGTTTTGAAGAATTAGAAAAGCAATTTCCTGATTCATTGCATACAAAGTCATTGGGAGTGGTGCGAACACTGGAGTCTGTTGAAAAACGTATAAAATTACAACCTGATATAAAGAATCGTTATTTTTTGAAACCGGACGAAATATTAGTCTTGAATGATGGGACAAAAGTGGTAGTTACAAATCAATGGGGTGATTTGTTTTCTAAGTTTCTTAATTGTGCGAAGAAATTATATAATGTTGTTGGCAATAATGAAAATTTGTCGGAACATAAAGAAAATTTAAAGAGGACAGTTAAGAATCCGGTTACGAAATTGAGAATAACATTTGAGGATGGTATTGTTATTGCTGAAAAAGATTCGGCTGCTTCATTTCGTAGGTTTGTTGAAGAAGTTGGTGTAGAAAATGTTAAGTCGTTAAATATGATGGGAAGAAAAGATGTTCCATTGATTTCAGATTCGGTTAGTCCTGAATATGAGAAATATCAGCGCCGTTTATCAGATGGGTGGTATTTGTTTTCCAATTTTAGTACAAAGAGTCTAAAAATAAAGATAGAACAGATAGCTCAACGTTTGTCTATTGAATTGAAAGTGGAAATACTTGCTAAATAGATAATGAAGGATTGAGAGGTAATAAAAATTATTGAGATATGAGAAAATTTTTGATGGGAGTGGCGGCGTTCTTGCCGCTGTTGGGAGCCGCGCCGGCCGGCGGTGCGGAATCTGTGTCTGCGGGGGCGGCTTATGTGCCGTCGGCGGAGAATATGGAGGCGCGGACGGAGTTTCAGGATGCCAAGTTCGGTATTTTCCTGCATTGGGGGCTTTACTCGATGCTTGGCACTGGCGAGTGGACGATGACCAACCGCGATATGAATTACCGCGAGTACCAGAAACTTGCCAACGCTTTCTATCCGCACGATTTCGATGCCGCGGAGTGGGTGTCGGCGATTAAGGGTTCGGGTGCGAAGTACATCTGTTTCACAACGCGCCATCACGAGGGCTTCTCGATGTGGAACACGGCGGAGAGCGCTTACAACATAGTGGATGCCACGCCTTTCGGGCGCGACGTGGTGCGCGAATTGTCCGACGAGTGCCACAGGCAGGGCGTGAAGCTGCATCTCTATTATTCGCTTATCGACTGGTGGCGAGATGATTGCCCGCGCGGGCGTACCGGTCTCGGAACAGGCCGTCCCGGCACGGCGATAAGCTATGACGACTATTATTGCTTTATGAAAAACCAGCTTTCGGAGCTTCTGACCAATTATGGAGAGATTGGGGCGATATGGTTCGACGGTGTGTGGGATCAGGACCAGAATCCCGGTTTCGACTGGAAACTGCGCGGCCTTTACGACCATATACACGGTCTGCAACCGGCCTGTTTGGTGGGCAACAATCACCATCTTGTGCCGTTCGAGGGCGAGGACATACAGATTTTCGAGCGCGACCTGCCGGGCGAGAACACTGCCGGATTGTCCGGGCAAGCGATAAGCCAATTGCCGCTCGAGACGTGCGAGACGATGAACGGCATGTGGGGATACAAAATTACCGACCTCGACTATAAGCCCACGAAAGAGCTTGTGCATTACCTTGTACGTGCGGCGGGGCGTAACGGCAACCTTTTGCTCAACATAGGCCCGCAACCCGACGGACGTTTGCCGGAAACGGCGTTGCTGCGTTTGAAAGAGATGGGCGAATGGCTCGGAAAGTACGGCGAGTGCATCTATGGCACTCGTGGCGGTGAGATTGCCCCGCATCCGTGGGGAGTGACCACACGTAAGGGTGACAAGCTGTATGTGCATGTGCTGGAGCTTGCCGACGATGCCCTTTTCTTGCCTGTTGCGGGAAAGGTGAAGAGCGCCGTTTGCCTGAACACCGGGAAGGAGGCATCTTTCACCAAGGTTAAAGGCAAGGGCATAGTGATAGACCTTGGAGGAATACCGGTTGATGAATACGACAGAATAATAGAACTTACTACGGAATGATTATGAGAAAAAGAAATATCATCATGGCGGCCGCAGTGCTGCTTGCCGCTCCGGCTTTTGCCACAGGAACATATATGGACGAGGTTCGTTCGGATTTGGCACAAAAACGCGGGGCGTTGCCGACAGGCAATCTGTTCTCGATATTGGACGACAAGAGCCTGACTGAGCAGGAGAGCGACGCTCTCGCTTTCCTCTATGCCTATATGCCGGTTGGCGACATTACCGACTATTCCGGCGATTTCTATTTGGAAAACGTGCGCAGCTCGTTGGCCACACGTGGCGAGACGGCTTGGGGCAGGACTGTACCCGACGATATTTTCCGCCACTTCGTGCTGCCGGTGCGTGTCAACAACGAGAATCTCGACCGCTCGCGCATAGTGTTCCACGACGAGCTGATGCCGCGGTTGAAAGGCTTGTCGATGTACGACGCAGTATTGGAGGTGAACCACTGGTGTCACGAGAAGGCCAACTATCAGCCGTCGGACGCACGGACAAGCTCGCCGCTTGCCACTGTAAGTACTGCATACGGTCGTTGCGGCGAGGAATCTACGTTTCTTGTCGCCGCTCTCCGTTCCGTGGGCATACCGGCGCGTCAGGTCTACACTCCGCGCTGGGCGCATACCGACGACAACCATGCGTGGGTTGAGGCGTGGGTTGACGGACGCTGGCATTTTCTTGGCGCATGCGAGCCTGAGCCGGTGTTGGATCTTGGCTGGTTCAATGCCCCGGCAAGCCGCGGGATGCTGATGCATACCAAAGTAACCGGACGCTATGAAGGACCGGAGGACGTGATGCGCACCACTGCAAATTATACGGAAATCAACGTAATCGACAATTATGCGCAGAATGAGCGTGCCGCGGTCGCGGTCGTTGACGGCAGCGGCAATCCGGTAGAAGGAGCGCGTGTGGAGTTCAAGTTGTATAATTACGCCGAGTTCTACACAGTGTCGGCACAGACAACCGGAAAGGATGGCAAGGCTTCGCTGTCGGCCGGATTGGGAGATATGGTTGTGCTGGCGGTGAAAGACGGACGTTTCGGGCTGAAGAAAGTGTCGTTCGGCAAGGATAAGGAAATTGTCTTGGCCTTGGAGCACAGGATAGGAGAAGAGTTCTCGTTTCCTATAGACATCGTTCCGCCGTCGGAGAGTGCCAACATTCCGGAGGTAACGGCGGAGCAACGTGCGGAGAATGATCGGCGTTTCAATCTTGAGGACTCCATCCGCAACGCTTATATAGCCACTTTCCCGAATAATTCGGTGATTGCAGAGTTCGCCGGAGCCGACGGATATGAATATGGGGATGTGGAGTATTTTATCAAGGCTTCGCGCGGAAATTACGGACAGATAATGTCGTTTCTTTCCGAAGCCGCCGGAAAAGGCAAGCGCGGCAGGGCGTTGCAACTGCTTTCAACGTTGTCGGAGAAGGATTTGCGCGACGCACAGAAAGCTGTGCTCGACGACCATCTTTACAACACTCCCGACGATGCCGATGCTGTCACGGTGCTTGCGCCGCGCATAGCCGACGAGATGCTTACGCCTTACCGGCTGTTCTTGCAGAAGGCGTTCGGCGGAGATGCTGCCGCTTTCCGTGCCGACCCCGCGCGGCTTGTAGAATGGTGCCGCGAGAATATAGAGCCGTGCGACGAACTTTGCACGGTCGGTACGACAATTTCGCCCGAAGGGGTATTGCGCAGTCTTCGTGCCGACCGCCTGTCGCGCGACATTTTCTTTGTCGCCGCCGCGCGTTCGTTGGGCATTTCGGCGCGAATCGACCGTGTGACAGGCGATGTGCTGTACCAAAAGGACGGCAAGGAGGTTGCCGCCGATTTCGATGGCGGCAGCAATGAGGAGATAAGGACAGGCAGTCTGAATATGGATTACGCACCGATACAGCGTCTGGATGACCCGGAATATTTCCGCCATTTTACTCTGTCGAAGTTCGACGGTCAGTCGTTCTGTCTGCTCAATTATCCTGATTTCGAGAAGTGGAGCAATCTGTTCCGTCATCCTTCGGCGATAGCTTCCGGCTATTATATGATGGTTTCCGGCACGCGTCTTGCCAGCGGCAAGGTTTTGGCAAAAGTGTCGTTCTTCACAGTTGCGGATGATGCTCTTACCAATGCAGCTCTTGTTATGCGCGACGACCGCGAGGACATCCGGGTGATTGGCAGTTTCAATTCCGAGTCGAAGTTTACGGATGCTGTCAGCGGAAAGGAGACTTCTGTATTGCTGACCACAGGACGCGGATATTTTGCCGTGGGGGTGCTTGCCGTAGGGCAGGAGCCTACCGACCACGCATTGAAGGACATTGCTGCAAAGGCTGCTGAATTGGAGAAATGGGGCAGGAAAATCATCCTGTTGTTCCCCGACAAGGAGTCTTTTGACAAATATATGTCGGCACCGGTTTCAGGATTGCCGGGCAACGTGGTGTTCGGCATCGACAATGGCGGCAGCATCCGCAATCAGATATTGTCGGAGATGAAATTGCCGGCGGCAACGCAGATGCCGGTGTTCATTGTGGCCGACACGTTCAACCGTGTGGTGTTCGAGTCGCACGGCTATACCATCGGTCTCGGCGAACAGTTGCTGAAGACCATACACGGATTGTAGCGGGGAATCAGCGGGAATCGGCTCCCCACATCAGTTTGTTGCGCAGGGCGCATGCGAAGTTGTGGCCGTTGCGCTGGAGGAGGCGGACAGTGTGTCCCGCCTTCTTCAGTGTTATGCGTGAGCCGATAGGAAACGATACGGAATAGCCGTCGATAGCCACCCGGAAAGTCTGCGAACGCCCGGATACTGTCGTAATCTCGATTGTCGAGCTGTCGGAAATTACCAACGGACGCATAGTAAGGGAATGCGCGGCAATGGGCGAGATGGCAAAGCATCCGCTGACAGGGTGCAGTATAGGCCCGCCGACCGACAGGTTGTATGCTGTGCTGCCTGTCGGGGTGGTTACGATAAGTCCGTCGCCGAGATATGTGCCGAGCCTGTTGCCGTTGACCTCCGTTTCCATGCGCAGCATCGAAGCCGAGGCATTTTTCTGTATGGCCACTTCGTTGAGGGCGAAACGGTTGGGCAGGGCTACTCCTGCATCGGTGGATATTTCCAAAAGGGTACGTTGCTCTACTTTATATTCCCCTTTCGACAATTCCGCGAATAGAAAATCGAAATCGTCGGCAGAGACTTCGGAAAGATAGCCGAGGTGTCCGGTGTTGATGCCTACTATGGGAATCTGTTTGCGTCCGGTGCGTCCGGCGGTGCGCAGGAATGTGCCGTCGCCGCCGATGCTCATTATGAAATCTGCGTCGAAATCGTTGCTTTCTATCACTTTGTCGGCTTCAAGACCGGGAATAAGTGCGGACAGATATTCAAAGAAATGCCGCTCGATGCCAGTCCACACGTTATTTCTACGCAATGTCCCGAATATATGGGCAAGGCTTCCGGCGTGTTGCTCCTGATGCAGATTTCCGTAAATGGCTATTTTCATAACATTAAATCATTACCATTATGAACCTTATGATGAAATACAGGCATACGGCCAGTTTTATGAGGGTGCCGAAAAGGAATCCAACGAATGACCCGAATCCGGCTTTCAAGGCCGCCCGGAAAGGTTTCCCGGCAATTAGTTCCCCGATGACCGCGCCGAGAAAAGGACCGAGAATCAAGCCTAACGGCAGGAAGAACATACCCACGATTGTGCCTATCACGCATCCGCGGTTGCCGTATTTCCCGCCGCCGAATTTCTTTGCTCCTATCATCGGCGTGAAGTAGTCGAGCACCAAAGTAGCAATAACTACTAATGCGCTGACAACCAATTCTGTGACGGAAAAGTCCACACGGTCGGTGAAGTGTAGTAAGAGCATGCCGAGCCATGCCAGCGGAGGACCCGGAAGCATCGGCAGTATGCAGCCGGCAAGACCGACGAGCATACAGATAGCCGAAAGCGCATATAGTAAGTATTCTACAGCCATATCATATCAACGCTTTTTGAACGTGAGAAGTTTATTCATAATGAAATTTGTGGCACCGAAAACGAACAGACCAAGGAACTGCGCGAGATATTCGTTAAGTCCAGCCAATTCCACCATACAGCAAAGAAACGCGAATTGCAGGGCGTAAGCGCATCCGAAAGCCGTCAGATAGAGCATTATCTCGCGTACCACCTTGCCGTGCCGTGACTTGAACACCCAAATTTTGTTCCATACGAAACTGCTTGCTATGGCGAGCGTGTAGGCCACGACGTTCGACACATAGACCGTCTTATCCAGCAGGTGCATCATAACCCATACCGTAAGCGATATGATGACGAAATTGCTGAAGCCCACGACGCAGAACCGCAGTATTCTGTTTACTTCCTCTTTTTCCATTCTTTCGCAAAGATAATGCAAGTTGAGAGCAGAGACAAACGAAAACGAAGTTTTCAAGTTTGGCTATGCCGAAACGCCACCTATCTTTGCGAAAGGCAATCTTATTCACTCAACGCTAAACTTTCTACCCTCAACATTTATCCCCGACAGCTAAGGGCGGGGCAGACGGGGCATCGGGGGACGGTTGCCGGAGCCGCGTGGGGGACGGTTGCGGCGCGGGCCGAATCCGTCGTAGTTGGCGTCTTTTTCGGTCGTGCCTTTGCCGAATGCAGTGAATCGGTATGAGAAGGTAAGCATAAAGTAGCGGGTTACGGTGTTGTATTCGCTGTCCTGTATGTAGTTGGCGGTGATGCTGCGCGATATGTTCTGTTTCTGATGCAGAAGGTCGTAGGCGCGGATTCCTATTGTGGCTTGTTTGTTTTTTAGGAACTGGTAGGAGACGGATGCGTTCCACAGCCATTGTTCGCTGTTGTAGCCTTGCGAATATCCGCTTGTGTTGCCGTAGGTGAGGTCGGTGTTGAGCACTAACCCGAACGGGAAATAGTATGTGCCGTTGAACGTCGCGCCGTAGGAATGCACGTTGCGGTTGCTGCCTGTCTGGTTGGAGTTGCGCGTGACTTGGAAGTTGTAGTACGGGCGCAGCTCGAAGTCGGCCGCGTCGGTGCGGAATGCCACGCTTGGCGTCTCGCTTATCATCACGTTGCTGCTGCGGTTGATTACGTTGTTGTTGAAGCCGACGGTGCGCGAGAAGTTGGCGAAAAGATTGTTGGCCACACGCCAGTTTTTGTTGCGCAACGGCGAGGTATACATCATCATCGCATTGGCCGACCACACGCCGTTCACGTTGTCGTATGTGGTTGTCTGCCCTCCGGTCTCATGGTCGAAAATGGTTTTCGATATGATGCTGTTGGTTGTGATGTTAGTGCCGAGCATCGCCATTATGCTGCGCTGCGATTCTTGGTCGAAGTTGTTGTAGCGCAGCGATATGCGGTGTCGGAACGATGGTACAAGGTTCGGATTCCCGACTACTATGCGTAGCGGGTCGGTCTCGTCGGCCACAGGCTGTAGTTGCTTAAGGGAGGGTGACTGCGACGAGCCGCGGTAGTCCAAAGCAAGGCTTTCCATTTTCGAGAAAGCATAGCGGAAGCGCATGAACGGCGCATAGTTCCATACCCAGTTGGTGGGGATGTTGCGGTCGCTGTTGATGAGGTCTTCGCTGCGCATCATTGTCGGCGTTACGGCGAATCCTCCGTTGAGGCGGTATTTCTCCCTGTTCTGCTGGAATCCTACCCGCAACTCCTGCGTGAACTGGTCGTTGCGGAAGCGGTTGCTCAAATCCTCGTCGAGCACACCGGCTTCTTCCGCGATAGCCATTGCTGCCACCGGGTTGGTGACAATCCCTTGCCGGGCAAGCATATCGACTGCTTTGCTTGCGCTGAAATCGCCCGACACGTCGTAGACAAGCTTGTCGGCATTGTTAAAATAATAGTTCATACGGTAGGCGAACGTCAGGAAGCGGGCTTTCTTGATGTCGCCCAGCGGCTCCGTCCAAGTCAGGCGCGCTCCCACGCGGCTTGTCCACTGGCGGTTGTCGGTGGTGAGGTCGCGCGTCTCGTTCTCGTCGGGCACGAGGAAAAATTCGTTGACGGCATACGATGTCTCGTCCTCCTGCGTGTTGCTGTATTTGTAGGATACTTGCGTGCTGAACGAGCGTCCCAAGCGTCGTTTGAACTTGTAATTATAGACTAATTCGCCGGAGAGGTCATAGCTTGTTCCGTCGCCTGACGCGTTATTGTCGCTGCGGTTGACCATCGTAAGGTTTTTGTCGCCCGCCCTGAGTGTCGAGAAGTCGGTTTTCTCCGAATCGTTGAAGCTGACTGTGAAGTTGGGGCGGAAGTCGATGGTGTTCGACGAGTCTGCTTCCCATTTCATGCGGAAATGTCCGTTTATGCTGTGGTTGCGGTCGCGTGAGCGGCTTTCGGAGTCCTCATACGAAGTTGAATCGGTGAAAAGGTACTGTTTGTTGAATTTCGTTTCCGTCTTCTGGTCGGAATGCGAGTACATCACGTCGCCACCTACCCGGAAAATCTCCTCGTTGCCCACGTTGAAATTGATGCCTAAGCTTTGGGTGGAATTGATGCCGTTGCTTCCGCCGAATCGCGAGAAGCGTCCCATTCCCGGGCTGGTGAATGCAGGGTCGTTGGTGTTGTTGACGTTGCCGAGTATGCTGAACTGGTTGTCGTTGACGAAACGGTTCACCATAAAGTTGCCGGCATAGCGGCTGTCGGTGCCGTAACCGGCCGTTACGTTGCCGAACCATCCCTGTTTCATACCTTTCTTCACAGTGAGGTTGATTACGGTCTCCTCCTCGCCGTCGTCCACTCCCGTAAGCCGTGCGAGGTCGCTCTTGCGGTCGATTACCTGCAATTTGTCTACAATGTCGACCGGTATGTTCTTGGATGCTACTTTGGCGTCGTCGGAGAAGAATTCTTTACCGTCGACGAGTATCTTCGACACTTCCTTGCCTTGCGCCGTGATTTTTCCTTCGCTGTCAACCTCGACTCCCGGCAGACGCTTCAGTAAATCCTCCACTACGGCGTTCGGCTGGGTCTTGAATGAGCCTGCGTTGTATTCCACCGTATCTTGCATCACTTTTACATCGGTTTTCACGCCTACCACCTCAGCTTCTTTCAGGACGATGGTGTTAGGCTGCATGGCGATGGTGTCGGCCGATACTGTGCGCCGTCCCGCTGTGACGTTTCTTGTAGCCGTGCGGTAGCCGAGATATGAGGCTTCGACGATATAATTGCCGTTGCTCACGTTCAGAGTGAAATTTCCCTGCGCGTCGGTCATCCCTCCCGCCACGTACGCGCTGTCGCGTTGTTGCAGAATCCTGACGGTGGCGTTGACAAGCGGCGACTTGTCGGTTGCGTCGGCGACAGTTCCCTTGACGTTGCCGGCAAGGCATCCCGCGGCCGACAGCAGTGCGGCCATATATGATAAGATTATTCGCATTTTCAGCAAGATGAGTCGTTTTAGCGGTGTCAAAAGTAATTAAAATTGACCGGAATTTTATTTGCCTGATGGATAAAACGGTCAAATGTGCTTATATTTGCAAGCATTTTAATATTATTTAATCGATGAGAGAATTCATTGAAATATTGCGCAGGTTTGTACCTCCGTACAAGAAATATCTTGCGCTGAACATCATTTTCAACATATTGGCGGCGGTGTTGACGCTGTTCTCGTTCGCTCTTATCATCCCTATCCTTGAAATGCTGTTTATGGGCGACAAGGGTGTTGCATACGAATATATGGAGTGGGGCAGCGCGTCGCTTAAGGATGTGGCAATCAATAATTTCTATTATTCGGCCTATTATTGCAAGACGCATCTCGGCGCGTCGCTGACGCTGATGCTGCTATGTGTCGCGCTCGTGTTCATGACTTTTCTGAAGACCGGAGCCACTTATCTCAGTTCGTATTTCCTGATTCCGATACGTTCCGGAATAGTGCGCGACATACGCAATTTCGTCTACGACAAGATTGTCAGCTTGCCGATAGGATTCTTCACGAGCGAGCGCAAGGGCGACGTTATGGCGCGTATGTCGGGCGATGTGGCAGAGGTCGAGAATTCCATAATGGCATCGTTGGACATGATGTTCAAGAATCCGATTATGATAATTGTGTGCCTCGCTATGATGATAACAATCAGTTGGGAATTGACGATTTTCGTGCTGATTCTCCTGCCGTTGGCCGGATTGGTGATGGGACGTGTCGGGAAACGCCTGAAGCGTACCTCTCTCGAAGGGCAGCAGCAATGGGGGGCGTTGATGTCGACTATCGAGGAGACCCTCGGCGGATTGCGCATAGTGAAAGCTTTCAATGCCGAACACAAGATGAAGAAGCGTTTCCACGACGAGAACCAGCGGTTTTTCGGCACTTCCAACCGCATCAACCGCCGCCAGTCGCTCGCCCACCCGATGAGCGAGTTTCTCGGAACGCTGACGATAGCCATTGTGTTGTGGTTCGGGGGTACGCTGATTCTTTCGGGCAACAATATCATCGACGCTCCTACATTCATCTACTATATGGTGATTTTCTACAGCATAATCAATCCGGCAAAGGATTTGTCGAAAGCGGTGTATGCCATTCAGAAGGGACTTGCCTCTATGGAACGCGTGGACAAGATTCTGAGTGCGGAAAATCCGATAAAAGACCCGGCGAATCCCAAAACTGTATCGACTCGCGAGGGCTGCATACGCTACGACCATGTGCGTTTCCGCTACGGCACGGATTGGGTAATCAACGATGTCTCGCTCGAGATACCGTTCGGGAAGACTGTCGCCCTTGTGGGACAGTCGGGTTCCGGAAAGTCGACGCTTGCCGACTTGTTGCCGCGGTTCTATGATGTGGATGAGGGGTCGATTTCAATCGACGGCATCGACATACGCCAGATACGCGTGAAAGATTTGCGCGCGCTGATGGGCAATGTGAATCAAGAGGCGATACTGTTCAACGACACTTTCTTCAATAACATTACTTTCGGCGTTGATAATGCCACGGAGGAGCAAGTCGTGGAAGCTGCCAAGATTGCCAATGCCCACGATTTCATAATGGCTTCGGAGAACGGCTACGACACGAATATCGGCGACCGTGGCTGCAAACTGTCGGGAGGACAGCGCCAGCGCATCAGCATAGCGAGGGCGATACTGAAGAATCCTCCGCTGCTGATTCTCGACGAGGCTACATCGGCGCTGGATACCGAGAGCGAGCGTCTCGTGCAGGAGGCTTTAGACCGGCTGATGAAGAACCGTACCACGCTTGTGATAGCCCACCGGCTCTCGACCATCAGGAATGCCGATATGATTTGTGTGATGCACGAGGGGAAAATCGTGGAGAGCGGCACGCACGACGAGCTTATAGCTCTCAACCGCTATTATAAGCGTCTCGTAGATATGCAAAAATTCTGATTGTAAATGAAAAAGATAGCCATATTCGCTTCAGGCACAGGCAGTAATGCCGAGAACCTTGCCCATGCGTTTGCCGGCGATCCGCAAATCTGTGTGGATTCCTTGTTTTGCGACCGTGAGAATGCTCCGGTGATAGAGAAGATGCGCCGTTATGGAGTGCCGGTGTTTTATTTTCCTAAAGAGGTGTGGCGCGGCGATTGCAAGGAAATTGCCGGGTTGCTCAAGAGCCGTGGCATCAACTTGATTGTGCTTGCCGGTTTCACGAGTTTCGTGGCCGACAGCATCGTGCAGGCTTTCGACCGGCGCATAATCAACCTGCATCCGTCGCTGCTTCCGAAATTCGGGGGCAAGGGAATGTGGGGTATGAACGTACACCGCGCCGTGATAGAGGCCGGAGAGAAGGAAAGCGGGATTACGGTGCATTATGTGTCGCAGGAAATCGACGGCGGAGAGATTGTGGCGCAGTACAAGTGCGATGTCTTGCCCGGCGACACGCCCGAAGCACTCGTCGCCCGCATCCATGCCCTCGAACATCGCTACCTTCCTGCCGTGGTCCGCTTCCTGCTGGGTTGAAACGTTGCTTTAACTTTCTTTTCCCATTAATTTTGAATAGGATAAGCTGCATCTTGGCATCACCAAACCTGAAAACTTCTTTTTCGTTTGTCTCTGCGCTCGATTTGCATTATCTTTGTGATTGATAGGCAAAATGCTACGGATAAATAATTTGATTCAGGATGAAGACATTGGAAGAATATAGAGATTTAATTGGCCGTTATTTTAGAGAAAAGGCTGTGAATTATGGTGTGAAGCGGATGGGCATATTCGGTTCGGTCGCTCGTAATGAGCATAAGGACGATAGTGATATTGACATAATATATGAGGGAGATGCTAATATTTTGACTCGTTCGAGAATGAAATTTGAATTGGAGTCGTTGCTTGGTTGCGAAGTTGATATAGTTCGTAAAAGAAGTGGAAATGATGAGAAAGATAGATATTTTATGCAGCAAATAAAAAAAGACATTTGCTATGTTTGAAAAAGAAAGAGTTCTGGAATTGTTGAATCGCATAAACGATTCAATCTGTTTGATACAGTCACAACGTGATAGGATAAAAAAGCCTGAAGATTTTATATCGAATCAGACTGGAATGTTCCTGTTGAGTGGGATTTGTATGCAATTGATATTTATTGGAGAATCTGTCAAAGTTATAGAAAAAAGACCGAAGGAGCTTATCTTATTAAATATCCAATGATTCCATGGATTGAAATAATGGGGTTGAGAAATTTGATAGCGCATCAATATCATAGAATTGATGAAGAGGAAATATTTAATGTCATCTATGATGATTTGGATGAATTGCAAAATACCGTGAAGATTATGATACACGATTTGGGTAAATAATGGGGCTACTCTGTACCGTGGCGTTTTATGGAAAAAGAAAAGTTTGCAAAGCGGAAGCTTCCGGCTTTGCAAACTTTTTAATTTTGGGTTTATGGATATGTTACTTCACTATCACATTGCGGCTGTCGTTGCCGTTTACCACGATATAGTAGCCGGCTGTGAGCGGTATGCTTGCGCTGCCAGTCACGGTGCTGCCATACACTTGTCTTGCGTCGATGCTATATACATGGATCACGGACGGTACGGCTGTCTCTATGTGTAGTTGTCCTGCCGTGCAATATGCGTCCCAATCGGATGATTCGATTGCATTGACAGACGACATTGTGTAGGCTGTAATTGTTACGTCGTCTATGTTCATACGGTTGCCCGCCGTTTGCTCGAATTTGAATCTTACAGGTCCTGCAACATTCACAGTGGCAGAATATTCTTTAAGGCTCCCTTCCGATACATTGAACTCTTTTACTTTTTCCCACGAGCCATTGGAAACGGACTGGTACAACGCTACGGTAGCTGCTTCGTCTGTGCCGTATGGTGCGGCAAGGAATGTAACTACTCCTGCTCCGTCCTGCTTGCTTTCGAGCATTTCGAGTGTTCCTTCTTTCATGCATACGGATTGCTTTCCGTTTTTCTTGTCGCCGTTGCGGTCGTTGTAGATTCCTGCGTTCGTGAGTTGCCATAGGCAGGCGTTGCCTTCATATTTTCCGCCCTTGTATCCGTTCAATTCGGTAGCCGGCGCTTCGAAGTCCTCGAAGAATGTCACTGGTGCGGCTACGGTGCCAGTGATGTCAGCATCGGTCCCTGCTACGGTCGGTGTTGATGCGCTGAGCGTGCCGCTGTACGACCCTGCCGGTTGCGCTTTCATCCTGACGTATATGCGTGCGCCGAAGTCCTCGGTGTCTTTTGTAGGGATGTAAAGTGCGCTGTTCCAGTTGCTCTTGTCCTCGCTTATTTCGAACGCTCCGGTCACGCTTACTTCTATTTCATTTTCTTCAATATATTCGGAATAGATGGTTACGGAAAGCGGTGCGGATGCCACATTGGGCTGCGACGAGAATACAAGTCCCGACTCCGGTAGCTCGAACGATATTTCGCGGTTAGGGGCTGCCGTGGTCACAGTCACTACATTCGATTTCTGTCCGCTGCTGTTGGTCAGGCTGTATTTGTAGGAGGCCGAATAGTCGAGTCCGGTCACTTCGTATTTCTGTGTCGCGGCGGCCACTTGTTTCGGATAGCCGGGCAATGCCGTAACGCCGTCGGCGAGGAATACGGAAAGTGTGTAATTGCTTCCGTCTTGGTCGATGTCTACCCAGTTGGCTGTGAAGCGGTCGGTGCCTATGTTGGTGGCGCTGAGAGCCGGGATGCCGTCAACGGCTTGCGCTTTCAGCGTGACTACGGTCTGCGCCTCGTCGCTTTTTATGGTAAGTGTGCCTGTCGCTGCGGTTGCTGTTTGGGAGGTGTAACGTACTGTGATTGTTTCGCCGTTTGCGCTGTTGGCGGAATTTGCCGAAATGCTGTTGGTCGACACCCAGAATCCTGTCCCGGAAACGCTTACCGACAAGCTTTTTGTCAGTCCTTGCGCTTTGACGTTGATTTTCTGCTCAACGGATTTGCCGATGGATGTCACTCCCAAGTCGTAGGTGTCGCCGTCGTATGGCGAGATGATTTGCGGCTCGACAACGCCGCCCGGCACCCATCCCTCGTTCTGCTTGTCGCCCCAGATGTAGTCGGCAAGTTCCGGATGGTCGATGAACGGGTTGCGGTTGTGCTGATATGAATAAACGGCTTCGTTGCGGTCAATCTCCTTTTGGCTTACAGGGTCCTGTTCGTTCCATTTCATCAACAGGTTGACCGCCCACGTGGTATATGCCGGGTATTTGTTCCCGGCGAGCATGTCGCTGTTCCACGACGCTATCTTGTCGTTGTAGCAAGCCGCCATATAGAAGTAGGTGCGGGCGAAGTCGCCTTTGTATTCGTCGTCGGGCTCGAACACCGTCCCGCTGTAGCCGGGGAAGGTTGATTTTCCTAATTTCCCGAGGCCTTTGATGCTTCCGTTGGATAATGATGTGCCGTTGGCACATTCCCCATACGGATAATTGCTGCGCTGTCCGTTGACTTTCCCGTCTGTCGGATATATGTGGAAGGCGTCTGATTTCATCGGCGACCTTTCGTCGAACCAGCTTTTAGGCATCGAGTGCTCGCGGTTGTAGCAGTCGCCTACGTTCTTGTAGTTGCCGCACTGTTTCTGTCCCACTATGAATGTGGCTGTGGAATACATGTCCCACACTTTGTTGGTGCCGGGATGCACGTCTGATTTTTTGTATACTTCCCAAAGTCCGTCGTAACCAACATCGGTGTGCGGGCCTACTATGTCGCACAGTGCGGCAAGCAACGCCGCTTTGTTCTTGCCCTCGGCATCTTTGTAGTATCCTGACGGGGCTTCTGCATTGGCAAGAGCCGGAATCAGGAATAGCAGAGCGAAAAGCTTGTTGAAGGTTTTCATTTTAAATGTATATTTTGATGATTATTTCAGCTTTTTGCCGGCGAGCATGCCGCATGCCGCCATTATGTCCTCGCCGCGCGAGCGTCGGATGGTGCATAGCACACCTTTGGAGTTCAGATAGTCGCGGAACGCTGTCATGCGTCTTTCGTCGGAGGTGTTCAGAGCCACTCCCGGTATGGCGTGGAAACGTATCAGATTGACACGTGCCGACGTGCCTTTCAGCAGACTGGCGAGCGCATCGGCGTGGTTGTCGTCATCGTTTACGCCGCGCCACATTATATATTCCACCGAAAGTCGGCGCTGGTGGGCGAAATCGTATCCGCGAAGCAGTTCCATCACCTTGCTTACCGGGAATGCCGCCTCGATGGGCATCAGTTCCTTGCGCTCTTCGTGGAAAGGCGAATGCACGCTTATTGCGATATGCACGTGTGTCTCCCGCAATAGCCGCTGCAACCCGGGAATCGCTCCGATTGTTGAGACGGTTATCCGCTTGGGGCTCCATGCCAGTCCCCATTTCTCGGTCATTATGCGGACGGTTTTCAGCACCTCGTCAAGATTGTCGGTCGGTTCGCCCATTCCCATATACACTATGTTGGTGAGCCGTTCGGCTTCCGGAATGCTGAAAATCTGGTTGATTATCTCGTTTGCCGTAAGGTTGCCGTGGAATCCCTGCTTCCCGGTCATGCAGAAACGGCATCCCATCTTGCAGCCCGCCTGCGACGACACGCAGAGCGTGGCGCGCTCGTTGCCGCGGTCGTTGTCGGGGATATAGACGCTTTCCACCATTTTTCCGCCGGCCACCTCGAACAGGTACTTCGCCGAGCCGTCCTTGCTGCGCGCCTCTCCCGCTGGCGATTTGCGCCCTACGGTGTAGAGCTGCGAGAGTTTCTCGCGGTTCTGCTTCGACAGGTTGGTCATCGACTCTATGCCGGTGACGCGCTTTTCATAGAGCCATTGCGCTATCTGCGATGCCGTGAATTTCGGCATTTTCAGTTCTTCGACAACTGTTTGCAGTTCCTCGATAGTCATACCCAGCAAGGGCTTTTTGTCTGAACCGGATTCCATAGTCATAAAAGCGTTTCCGCAAAGTTACGAAAAAAACTGAAAAGTGTCTGCCGATTTGGATGTGTGATGAAAATTGCCTACGTTTGTGTATTCAAAAGTTTTTAACGTAATTTGGTATGGACGAGGATATCAGACGGATGATAAAAGATGCTTTCGAGCTTGAGGGGCTGTTGCTGCTTGCCGACAGCCGTGGGGAAGAAGCATCGCAATTGCTTATCGACGCTATACGTGAAAAGGCGGAGTCGCTGGCTTCCGCCGCCGCTTCTCTTGAGATTTCCGGAGGGGGTGAAGTTGAGGAGGATTCCAATCTGTCGGATTTTTGCACTGGAGGGGAAACATCTGGTGATGATAGCTGCATAGCGGCGGCTGAAGATGAAGAAACGCCGGAGGAAGTGGAGGAATCCGTTCCTGAAAGTGAAGAAGAGGCGGCCACGCCCGAGGAAGAAGCGGAAGAACAGCCGGTTGTCCCGGATGATGAAGTCCTGTTGGAATCCGATGGCGACTTCATGGAGGAACAGGAAGATGAGGGTGCCGCTGATGAAGAGCCGTCAGGCGAAAACACGACATCCGAAGATGTGGCAGGTGACGGTGGCGAAGGCATCACTCTCGACGAGGCTTTTATCCGCGGCAAGTCGAAAGACCTGCACAGCGCGTTCTCGCTTAACGATATGTTCCGTTTCCGCCGTGAGCTGTTCGGCAACAGCGCCGCCGATATGTCGGACGCTATCGAGCTTGTCAGCGCGATGTCGTCGTATCAGGAGGCTGAGGATTATTTCTATAATGACCTTGGCTGGGACAGCGGCTCCGAGGAAGTGGAGGAGTTTATGACGATAATACGTAACCATTTCAGATAAAAACGGTATGGCTCAGCAAAAGGAAGTGGCGGAAGCCGGTAAGTTGTATGTAGTTCCCACTCCTGTGGGAAATCTCGACGACATGACCGTCCGTGCCGTGGAGGTGCTGAAGTCCGTCGACACGATTTTGGCGGAGGACACGCGCACGAGCGGCGTGCTGATGAAGCATTTCGGCATAACTACAAAGATGCAGAGCCATCATAAGTTTAACGAGCACGAGACGGCCGGGGCAGTGGTGGAGCGGCTGAAGTCTGGCGAGCGCATAGCGTTGGTGTCGGATGCCGGCACACCGGCGATTTCCGACCCGGGATTCATGCTCGTGAGGGAATGCCGCCGCAACGGTGTGGCAGTGGAATGCCTGCCGGGGGCTACCGCCTTTGTGCCCGCGCTGGTCGATTCCGGATTGCCGTGCGACCGTTTCTGCTTCGAGGGTTTCCTCCCGCAGAAAAAAGGCAGGGCAGGCAAGCTGGAGGAACTGTCGAAGGAGGAGCGCACGATGATTTTCTACGAATCGCCGTTGCGGCTTTCCAAGACTTTGTCGCAGATGGCCGATTGCTTCGGCGGCGACAGGGAGGCGAGCGTAAGCCGCGAAATATCGAAGCTGCACGAGACTACCCACCGCGGTACTCTTGCCGAGCTTGCCGGGTATTTTGCCGATAATGCCCCGCGCGGTGAAATCGTGATTGTGGTTGAAGGAAAGAAGCAGGAAAAGGAAGGAAAGAAAGACAAATACGCCAAGTTTAAAACAGATAAAAAACCGATATTATGAAAAAACTGTTTCTTTTCGCCGTATTGGCGATGATTTTGTCCGGTTGTGGCGGCAGCGGCGAGAGCCGTGTTGTTGCCGTCAGTCAGGCATCGGAGGAATTGCAAAGCGGAAGTCCGGATGAGTCCGCCGATACCGCCGCGGCCGTGCCGTTGAGTCTCGCGGAGGCTAAAGACGATGCCGAGCGGCGTTCGGAGGCTATCGGTAATGAGCTTAACGAGTGCTATTACGTGGTAGGCAGCATCGGGACGCTGAAGGAGCTGGGAATTTTGGAGAGCGGCTTCGACGGAAAATCAAAAATCGCAGAGAGCGGTTTCGACCGTTCGCGTTTCACGAAAGCCGACAAGCGCACGCTGCGTGAAATAGCCACCGGTTCAAGGAAAGTGAAGATTCTGACCAAGCAGCCGGTAGGCTCGTATACGATTGCGGATGACGGCGGAGGCAAGAAAATCGTGAGAATCGAGAATCCTACCTTGTTTTGGGAAAAGACGGAGTTTTTGGTAATTGAAGCGAAATGAGGCTGGCCGTAATGCGGCACGGCGTGCCCGGTTGGTTTTTCGTTGTAGCGTACATATTGAATACAAGAGAGTCCGGTGCTGCCATACAGCACTGGCTTTTTGTTAATAAGGATAAAATAACTGTTAACTAAATGTTAAATGGGGGGGGGTAGATTAGGTTTGTAATATTATGGTAATTTATTTTTGCATTATAATTTTAAGTAAGTCGGTTATGTCCATATTCTATTCGGAAGAACATAAGACGTGCTATAATTATAATGTGCCGGAGTTGTCGGTGTTCAAGTATTTTAAGCTTGATAAGGATTCGCCGCCCGTGTTTATGGAGATGGAGCGGTCGATGCTTTGTTTCGTTGCCGAGGGCGACGTAGTGGTAAGATTGGGGCGGCAACGTACGCAGGTGATATCCGGAAGGACATTCTTTCTTGTGCCGTCGGGCTCTAATTTCTTCGGCTGGCAGCACAGCCATGCTGAGCTTATGTGCTGTTCTTTTGTCGACACTCCTAAATTCTGCAACATATATACCATCGAGAATCTTGCCAAAGAAATGGGTGAGGTTGTGGATGCCGGCGAGGAATTCGTCACTTTGCCCATCTGTGACAGGCTGCACCAGTTTTTGTGCCTGCTTGGCGACTGTATGGACGACGGCATCCTGTGCGCGCATTTCCATCAGCTGATGCTTCAGGAATTGTTCCTGTTGCTGAGGGGATATTATTCCAAGCACGATTTGGCGAGGATGTTTGTCCCTATATTGGGGTTCGACAACGGATTCCGCGGATTGGTGCTGAAACACTATAAGGACTTTGCCGACATAAAGCAGTTCGCCGAGTTGGCCAATATGACCCCTTCCACATTCCAGCGCAAGTTCAAGCAGGAGTTCAAGAAGTCCGTCAACGAATGGCTGCTCGACCGCAAGTGCGAGCTCATAATCCGCGACATAAAGACCTCTCCTAAGACCATCAACGAGATTTCCGACGAGTACGGTTTCTCGTCGATGCAGTATTTTTCCACTTTCTGCAAGCGGCATTTCGGGAAAACCCCTACTGAGCTGCGCGCCGAGCCGTTCGAGTAGCGTCCGGCAGCTTTGTTTTCGTGTTTTTGCCGGCGGCAATGCCGGTTTTTTCTTCGTGGTTGCGTAGGGAGGTCTTAGGACATTTTGACACAAAATCGTAATTTTTTGACATTTTTTCATAACATCCGATTTTCTGTGTGGCTGTAATTTTGCAGCCGGAAATCAGAAATGATGTTTTGATGAATTTGTTAAGGAATAAAATCGGATGGCTTATAGCCTCTGCATTGCTTTTGGTTTGTGTGCAGGGAAATGCCCAGAAAGTGGCTCTTAAGACCAATGCCCTGTATTGGCTGACCACAACGCCTAACGCTTCTGTGGAGTTCGCTCTTAGCAACAAGGTCACTCTTGAGGCCGCTGCGGCGTATAATCCGTGGACATTCAAGGACGACAAGAAGATGAAGTTCTGGTTCGCCCAACCTGAAGTGCGCTACTGGTTCTGCGAGAAATTCGAAGGCCATTTCATCGGCGTGCATCTTCATGGCGCGCAGTATTTCGGGGGATTCAAGGACACCCGCTACGACGGCTATCTTGCCGGCGGCGGCGTGACCTACGGCTACAACTGGATTCTTTCTCCGCATTGGAATCTTGAGTTGGCGATTGGTGTGGGCTACGCCCGTCTGTGGTACGACGAGAGCCCGCGCATTCCCTGTGAAAAATGCGTCGAGCCCGCGCATAAGGATTATGTAGGCCCTACGAAAGCGGCAGTTTCAATCAGTTATTTGTTTTAGTTGGAAGTGGTTATGGAAATCAGAAGATATAAGATTTTATCAATGGCGCTGCTCGTTGTTGCCGCCACTCTGCCTACAGGATGCGCTTCCCGCAAGGGCGGAAAGCAAATCGCTGTCGAGCCGGGCGTTCAGGTGCTTACCCTCGATTCTGCCCGCAAGGCGGAGCTTGACGTGACGTTCAACGTCCCGGCGCGCTATTTCTCGAAGCGTAACAGGCTTTTCATCTCTCCCGCGCTTTACAGCGGCGACAGCCTTATAAAGGAATATCCTCAAGTGGTGTTGGATGCTCCGGTCTACACTAAGAAGACGCTACGCGCCGCCGTGCTCGAGAAGAAAATCGACCCGGTAGCCCTGAAGTCGAAGAAAGTGAGCAACCGCGTAAGCCATAGCATACCTTACAGCCAGACCATCGAATTGCCCGAGGGCGTGGATGGCGGGGAGGTCATAGCCAACGTCACTACCGACGGCTGCGGCGTTTGTGCCGGAATCGACACTCTCTATCTGGCAGGAGTGAGCAACCCGGTCACCCTTATCGACGTGAAAGAGTCGTTGAAGCTCGACTGGATAGAGCCTGAATTCAAGATTAAGCCGAAGATACGCAGCGGGAAAGGCGTTGCGCGCCTGCAATTCATCATCAACCGCTACGACATACGCCGCGACCTCGGCAACAACAAGGCGGAGCTCGACACCATGCTCGCCAAGCTCGGCCCTATATTGTCGGACTCGCTCGCCACGTTGGAATATGTGAAGATTACCGGTGTGGCTTCGGCCGACGGTTCGTTGCGAATCAACACGCCATTGGCACGCAACCGCGCCAATTCGGCTATGAAATGGCTGATTAACGAGCTCGACATACCGGCTCCGGTACAGAGCCGCTTCTCCGTCAGCTCGCGCCCTGAAGGGTGGGGACCGGTGCTTGAGGCCATGCGCGCCGCCGGCGACCCCGACACCACGGCTGTGGCGAGTATCCTCGAGAAGTATGCCGACCGCAACGACGACGTGCAGGAGTACTATATCCGCCGCCTGCGCTGCTGGGGCAGAATCAGGGACAACTATTTGCAGAAAGACCGTAATGTGGAATACGTATATTCCTATCAGATAAAGAGTTTCACCACCGACGAGGAGCTGCTCGACATGTACGGCAAGCGTCCCGACGCTTTCAGCGAGGACGAGTTGCTGAGAGTGTCGACCTTGAAGGAGACCGACGCCGAGAAGAAGGAAGTCTACCGCACAATTCTCCACTATTTCCCGCAGTCGTATGTGGCTGCCAACAATCTTGCCGTGCTTTTGCTGCGCGAGGGCAAGGAGGAAGAGGCGCGCGAGGTGTTCGAGAGCGTCGAGGGCTACAGCGAAGCTACGCTGAAGACGAAAGCCGCCTTGTACGTATATAATAATGAGTACGAAAAGGCTGTGGAATTGCTGGAGACCGACATCGAGGACCCGGAGGCGCGCTACAACCTCGGGCTGGTGAAGGCGCAGATGCGCCAGCTCGACGAGGCTTACGAGCTGCTTGCTCCGTTCGGCGATGTCAACAGCGCGGTGGCCGCGCTGAGCGTCAACAAGAACGAGGAGGCCGACCGCATAATGAAGGGGGTAGCTTCCAAGTCGCCGCAATGCGAATATGTAAGGGCGATAGCGGCGGCGCGGCTGTCGCGTGGCGGCGATGCCGTGGAGCATATCGTCAATGCCGCTTCCGACGCCGGTTTGCGTGAGCGCGCCAAGATAGAGTATGATTTCAAGCCTTACCGCGACAATATGGATTTCCGTGCGGCGGTATACAAACAATAAGGTAAAGGGGGTAAGATGATTCGGAAAATTCTAATATCGGTTTTAGCCGCGGTCGCGCTCGGTTCGTGCGTCCGCGAGGACATACAGCCCTGTCCGCCGTTGCAGATTATGCTCGGCGTGGAGGACAGGAACTACGACAATATCGACGAAGTGGCCGCCGAGGGTCTCGACACGCGGCGCGGCGACAACGAGCCTTTCCGCTCGTTCGTGGGCTCGCTCTATTACGTCGTCGAGGACTACACTACCCACGAGATAGTCACCGAGAAGCGCATTTCAAGCGTGGAGGGCGACGCCTTGCAGGTGGCTTGCGAGGGCATCGACGAAGAGTTGCCTTTCGGTAAGTACATCGTTACGGCGTGGGGCAATCTGCCCGAAGGGGCCGATGTCGATAACGACGGGGGGCTGCGTTCTTCCGTGCTCCATCCGGAAGGGATAGAGGGCTACGATTTGTATATGGCGTGCGACACCATCGACTACGATTACGACCACGGCACGCACAACGTCAACCTGAAGCGAATCAAGGGCAAACTGCTTATCGAGGTGCGCAACCTGTCGCCGGAGGTAAGATGGAGCGACAAGACTGTCGGCAATGTTGCCGGTATGGTCAACAGCCGTCTGGAATACAGCGGGGCCGGCTCGGTGAACACGGTGTATGAGTGGGAAGGCGTGCAGAGTGTGCTGACCGACACCTATCTGGCGCCGTCGGCCGACGGTAACGCCTCGACGCTCGACGTGAATTTCTACGACGACGCTTCGCGCAAGGAGCCGGTATGCACTCCCGGAGCGGTCAACATACCGCTGTCGCGCAACCATATCACCGTCGTGCGCTACGATTATGCGGCCGAGACAGGGGTGTTCGAGGCGTTTATCCTCGTTGACGCGCGTTGGGAGAGTATCCACGATCTTGAAATCGATTAAAAGAGGAAACAGAGATTGAAATTAAACATATTTATTAATTACTGGTTTTTTTATTTTTTAAGATGAAGAAAAATTTATTGTTCGGATTCGCAGCGTTGTCGATGATTGCATTGTCAGCCTGCAACGAGAAGGAAGACGCGCCGGTTTACAACGACGACGCGCAAGTGTTCACAGTGACAGTTTCTAACAACGACGGTAAAGATACCCGTGCCGGACGTCCGCTCTACAGCGAGGCAGCCGCACAGAATATCGACATGGTGCGTTTCTTTATCATCAATACTACAACTAACAATGTGGTTTACGAGAAAGAAATTTCGGAATGGATGTCAGACCCGAGTGTAATCACTGTAGGCGATGCCCGCCAGACAACTATCGAGCTTAAAGGCGAGGACAAACTTGCGGCAGGTACTTATAAGGCATACGCCATAGGTTACACTTCGAGCGGAAGCGTTTACACTTATTCTCCCGACTTCACTACCTTGGAGAAAGAAAGCGAATGGATATCGGCCGTTACTGCCACTACATCAGGCGACGCAGAGGAAATCTTTGCCGGAACAACAGATGATAATCAAAATATCGTAATCACATCTGCCGGCGAAACTTTCACGAAGACTATAGTTTTGAAGCGTCAGGTTGCCGGTACTTACGGTTATTTCACAAATATCCCGGCTAAAGGTCCTAAGGGTGAGGTTGCCAAGACTTTGCGTCTTGTTGCCGCAGCCAAGAACAAACAGGTTGTTCTCGACGGTTTCGATAAGGGGAATGCCGTAAACGGCAAGACTTCTGCCGACGACGAGTCTGGTGTGTTCTTCAACGACGGCACCACTAAGGGCTTCGTTGTCTACAGCATCAATCTTGACTCTTGGTTCACTGGTGGTGATACAAATAGCGACGATGTGCTCAATGAGAGCGATACTTGGGCTGCCGGCATCACGGAAAGCGGTGTTACTTTCAAGAAGGGTTCTGTATTCGCTGGCAAATTCGTCGTTCCTTTCTCTGCTGTGGCATCGGCAAGCAACTCTTTGCAGTTGCAATTGCTTGACGGAAGCGGCAATATCTTGAGATACTGGAACGTCAACTTGGCTGCCGCTCAGGAGAATGTAATCGACATAACCGCAGGTGAGCCTGCCGCTGCCGATGAATTGTCAACTTCTTCTTACAGCGTGCTCCGCAACCACCTCTACACTCTCGGTATGCGCAAGGCCGGCGACAATGGTGGCACTGACGATCCCGACGGTGACGAGGATAATCCGGAAGACTTGAACAAGGGGCAGCAGCTCGTTATCAAGGTAAGCGGCGAGTGGGAAGCCATCACCGGAATGGTGCTCGACTAATCTCATACCGTGTTCATTGTTGCCGGTTGCGTCCGGCGCTTTGACTAACTCATAGGCGGCAAAGGGGTTGAATGTTCCCCTTGCCGTCACTAATAAAAACAAAATTGAGGATATGAAATTCGCACGTATTCTATCATTTTCCGTGGCGGCTTGCATCCTTGCCGGATGCAGCGGCGACGAGGTGCTGCCCGGTGGCGGCGACGGCGGTGCAGAAATCACCGTCGCCTTGCAGTCGTCGGGCGAGCCGTCGACCCGCGTATCGCTTGCCGGGAGCGACAATCTGCAGCACGTCAAGTATGTGCAGCTATACGTTTTCAACGGCACCGACGCGCAGACGGCGCGTTGCGTGGCGAGTGAAAACGTAATGTGGCGGGAGCAGCAGGGCGAGTCTGCGGCGCAGTACTACAAATTGCTTGCCGAGCTGCCTGCCGGAGAATATACGTTTCTTGCGGTAGGCTTGGACAATCCGCTGACAGCCGAC